>JALZVZ010000178.1 GCA_023299945.1 Altererythrobacter sp.
CGCCGCTCCAGAGGCATTCAGCGCCTCCATCACAAGGTAATATTTGTCGAATTTAAACGTGCCGCGCGCGGGCTGCGGGGCCATGTAATCAGCGTGATGGACAACGTGGAGCACGGCTATTCGTGCGACTTGCCAGTCAAGGAACCTCTGCTGCCATTTGATGAAAGCTCCCGGTCCGGCTGTCTGAATAATTTTCTTAGGAGGGTATCGAGCCCCTTCTTTACGAATGCCCCGACCATAATGGCAGGAATAGCGAGCAAAAATGATGCGAAGCCAAGAAATATCGAGCCTGTTTTTATGCCATGCATGGAGATCAAGAAAACGCCTATGAGCGGAATGGCAAGAAAGAGCAGATAAAGCAGCGTTTCCACCAATTTTGGAAAACTGGAAAGTTTCTGCCCAGCGTCTTTTTTTACGATCAAATGGAACAGCGCGAACACTATTATGACCGCCGCCCATGCTACCGGCACGACCCCCCAATTTGAATAGAGCCATGCAGCAATAGGAGATGCGTTGCCCATCTGCATATTTATTCCCTCGCGACTTCGGCAGTCGCCAACAGGGCTAGCTCATCATAAATTTCATCTTCGGAGCGTGAGGCTGTGTTGCGCCATGTTTTGGCTGTGTCCTCGTTGAACACTTCCTCTTCTGCAGACATCACCACGACGGTTGGCGTGCCTTCAAGCTCGCCCAGTTTAAACCGCTCTGCAATGTGGAGGTTATGGCCATCTTTCGTTTGCGGCATGCCAACATTGACGAAGACCAATTCATAGCGCTCTGCAATCATTCCGCCGATCTTATCGGTTTCGGTCCAACCAGCGAAAGCGCGGCTGTCATGGCACCAATTGGCTCCCAGTACGAGCAGCACGTTGACGCCTCTTTCATCCGCGCGGGCCAAAGCGGCATCGACCGCGGCGCTGGCGTCAATCGTAGCATCGTAAAGCCGTGCTTCGGGATGGTCGGGCTTGTCTGAAGAGGCGCCGTGATCTTCGCTGTCTTCTTCGCTGCTATCAGCTTTGCCTTCGTCCTTAGCACGGGGCACGAAATCAGCGCCAGCATTTGCATGAGCATCAGCGGCCATTGCGGCAATCGTGACGGCCTCATCGCGCTCTTCTACTTCAGCAAAATCAGCGCCAGATTGGGGTGCGAGCAGCAAAAATACAGACGCTGCAAGCATGCTCATTCAGCAGGCTCTTTGGTCGCATTTTTTTCTGCGTGCGGATCAAATGCAGTCGCCTCGCCCGCTTCAATCGCGGCGGCCTTTTCCTCGACCAGTCCGACGATGTGGTCGAGCATATCATTGCTTTCGATATGGTGATCGGTGACACCGGAGAGGTACACCATATGCTTGCCTTTGCCGCCGCCGGTCAGGCCAATATCGGTCTCGCGCGCTTCGCCCGGACCGTTGACGACGCAGCCCAGGACGGACAGCGACAGCGGTGTTTTGATGTGCTGCAGGCGGTCTTCCAAAGCCTCAACCGTGCGGATCACATCGAAGCCTTGGCGCGAGCAACTGGGGCAGGATACGACGCGAACGCCGCGTGTGCGCAGGCCGAGTGCTTTGAGCATTTCAAAGCCGACGCGCACTTCTTCTTCAGGCTCTGCTGACAGGGACACCCGGATGGTGTCGCCAATGCCTGCCCATAACAATGAACCGATGCCGATGGAGGATTTGACCGTTCCGCCGATCAATCCGCCGGCCTCTGTAATGCCCAAATGCAGCGGGCAATCCACTGTTTCAGCAAGGCCATGATAGGCCGCGACCGCTAGGAACACATCGCTGGCTTTCACAGCGACTTTATATTCGTGAAAATCGTGATCTTGCAGCAGTTTGATATGGTCGAGCGCGCTCTCAATCAGCGCCTCTGGGCAAGGCTCGCCGTATTTTTCCAGCAAGTCCTTTTCAAGGCTACCTGCATTCACGCCGATGCGGATTGCGCAGCCATTGGCTTTGGCCGCGCGCACAACTTCTGCAACGCGCTCAGATGAGCCGATATTGCCTGGGTTGATGCGCAGGCAAGCGGCCCCTGCATCGGCGGCTTCCAATGCGCGTTTGTAATGAAAATGGATGTCCGCAACCAAGGGCACAGCGGCTGCTTTGGCGATTTTCTTGAAGGAAGCCGTGGATTCCTCTGTCGGGCAGGACACGCGAATAATATCGGCGCCTGCCTCCTCGCACCGTCGGATTTGATCGAGCGTTGCGACCGCATCTTCTGTCGGCGTGTTTGTCATGGTCTGTACGGTGATGGGCGCATCGCCGCCTACCGCTGTGCCGCCCACCATTATCTGGCGGCTTTTGCGCCGTTCAATATCACGCCAAGGGCGAAGTGAGGGGCCGTTAGTCGTCATCTGCAATCATCCAAAACCGTTTTCGCTTGCGATAAGCCGCGATCTGTCTGACATTTAGGCGATAAGAGCTGCAATTGCGAGTAAGATTAGCAGCGGAATTCTTAAAGGGGATGCGATTATGCGCGGTTTGACCAAGGGGATTATGCTGCTGGGGGCAAGCGCTATGCTGCCCAATGCTGCGATGGCTGAAGATCAAGCTGCACCGGACGGTGAAGCAGAAGCCAATTGGTCGCTCGTCATCCATGGCGGCGCTGGCACTATCTCACGCGACAAAATCACGGCTGAAAAAGACGCGGAGATCCGCGCAAAATTGACGCAGGCTCTGGATGCTGGCGAGGCAATTTTGGCGGAAGGCGGGGAAGCGACAGATGCAGTAATCGCGGCCATTATGGTGCTGGAGGATGATCCGAATTTCAACGCAGGCAAAGGCGCTGTTTTGACATGGGAGGAGACCTTTTCGCTCGATTCCTCGATTATGGAAGGCGCGACACGCAACGCTGGATCCGCCGCTGGGGTCAGCGCCACTAAGAACCCAATTTTGCTCGCCCGTGCGGTGATGGACAAAAGCCGTCACGTTCTATTGTCAGGTGAAGGCGCCGATGCGTTTTCTCAGGAACAAGGTTTGGAGCAGGTTGAGCAGGATTATTTTGCAACTCCGCGCCGAGTAAAAGCGCTTGAGACATTCAAACAGCGGATGAATGATGCTGCGCATGCTGGCGACTTGATCGCTCCCAAAGGCTTGGGCCAAGACGCGTTGGGTCGCGATTGGCGGTTTGGTACAGTTGGGGCGGCCGCCCTAGATGAAAGCGGGAATATCGCCGCTGGCACATCAACAGGCGGTATGACGGGCAAGCGTTGGGGCCGGATCGGCGACAGTCCAATTATTGGCGCAGGCACCTATGCTGACAATCGCAGCTGCGGTATCTCCGCCACTGGTGCCGGCGAATATTTCATCCGTGTCGGCGTGGCGCAGGAATTTTGCACAAGGGTACGGATCACCGCCGAAGCCGGCGAAGCTCCGCCAAGCGCTGAGACCGTTCAGAACTTAGCCGATGCCGTCATTGCCGAAATGGGCACCTTAGGCGGTTCGGGCGGGGTCATCTATCTCACGCCTTGGGGCCAGATCGGATATGCTTTCGACACGCCCGGAATGTACCGCGGTATGGCGAGCAGCGCTCAAGCTAAGTCAGTGGCAATTTATGGCGACGAATAAGGGCTAAGGTAAAGCGGGCTCGCCTCTTTGATCTTGCGGCTTACCAGCGAACCAGCGGCGGCACGATCAACCGGCCAATCACCGCTGAAATCGCAACTGGTAATATATGCGAAACACCCAAATGCATGACCGTGTCGAGAGGGCATGAAAGTCCAAAGACAAAAGTACCCAAACTGCCCGCTGCAAGGCCAGTTAGCCAGCCTGCAAGGTTTAACGACACCGGCGCGCCGCGCCTTAGCCAAGCGATCAATGCAACGCCCGTTAGAGATGCTGCGATCAAAGACGCTTTGACACAGTGGGGGCCCACAACATGCATGGTGCTGTGGCTGACATCGCCGCTGGAAATAGCGGAAATCAGCGCCGCCAATGGCAAGACGCCGACCATCGCTGCAGCCCAGCGCGGCGCATCATAACGATTGCCAACATGGGGGCTGGCCATGGTGATGACTGAGGTTGCCGCGGCCAAGCCCAGCAAAAGTAGCAGGCCGTTGGTCACCCAGAAAAAGGGTGCTGCTTCACCTTGAAGCATGCCTTGCCAAAATCCTTCGATGACAAAGACACCAAGGCCCGTCAAAGTCACGGCGAGTGCGACCCAAAGGGCTCCGTCTCGTGACTTAAACTGGCGAACCGGCTCCAGCCCTTCGGCTAGGCCAGCGATTAGGTTTTCTCGGGTTGAGGGCGTGTTCATTCTATTCAGCTTTCTCAATAATCGCGGAAAGTTTTTTCAACCCACGATGAATATTCACTTTGACCAAGCTCTCGCTCTGGCCAGTTTTTGCAGCGGCTTCACGGATCGAATGACCCTCTAGTTTTACCAGCTCAATCACTTTCGCCTGGCTTTCAGGCAGGTTCACAAAGAGGCGCTCAAGACTGACGCGGGCCTCGACGACATCTTCGTCACTATCAACAGAGGCATCGCCATCTTCGAGCAAATCTGCCTCATGCTTGTAGACTTTGCGCAAATGATCCACCCAGCGATAGCGCGCAATGGCAGATAGCCATGGCAGAAACGGGCGGGCTGCATCATAACTAGAACGTTTATTGTGAATCGCCAGCAATACGTCTTGCACCAAATCGTCCAATTGATGCGGGGGAACGCGTCTACGGAAATACCGCTCCAGCCAAAGGCCTGCCTCTGCCAGCAGCACATTATAAGCAACTTTGTCGCCCTTTTGTGATGCCACCATCAGGCGGGCAAGAGTCGCTTCATCTGCAATCATGGTCCGGCCCTACCTTTGGTAGCTTATTTCGCACGTGCCAGACTGACGAATTGATCAATGGAGAACATGCCGCCACCGCGTCCGACCAGGATCAAGGCCAAAGAGCCGGTTGTAATCGCCCAGCCAAAGAAATGCCCAGACGTTGGGAAGACGAACAATTGAATAACCATCGTCATCATTAACAGGCCCAATGCGCCAAACCGCGTGCCTAGTCCCAAAAACACCAGGATTGGCAGGGCAAATTCAGCATAGGTCGTGATCGGAACAGCGATGGAGGAGGCCAGGGGGAGGCCCGAAAATTCACTCTCGAACAATTCGTAGGTGAAGGGATCGATATCGAACCAGCTGCCTTCGACGATCTTTTGATTGTAAGATCGCCAGAAGATACCAGCCAATGCGATGCGGGTGGCGAGCAGCGCAAGTCCTTCAAAGAACCGGCCTGATAAAAGACCAATTATGCGGTCATATAAAGAAATTACGCTGCTCATAAATCACCTACTTTGGTTGGCTGCTAACTTAGCGTTTTACTGGTTTCAAAGAGCCAGCGCCCTTTGGAGTTTTAATCGAGACGCAGCTGCCTTTTTTGACATAAGTCCATGCATTGCCCTGATAATCACGTGTCGATGTACCCTGACAGCTTGTGCCCGGTCCAGCGGCGCAATCATTCTTACCAGCTTTGGCGACGCCGTAACACTTTTCTTTTGGTGCGCTTTGTGCAGCAACTGGAGTGGCGGCAAGACCAGCGGCGATACCGGCTGTCATTGCGAGGCCAGCGATTTGAGCGAATGATGTCTTGTTCATGATGTTCTCTCCTTAGGGAACGGGATTGTTAAAAAATTTAGAATTAGGGGTTCCTATTTGCGTTTTGGTTCAGTGGACTGAGCCAGTGAGCCGCAGCTGTAATGTCATTCGTGCGATTTCCTGATACGGTTACAATGTCTGAATTTTTTCGTGATTTTTTTGAAATGTAACGCTTTAGGAGTTCAGCGCGAAACCGATAAGGACAGCGCATCATTATATAGAAACCCACGCGCGACACCTGCTAGGACACATTTTTATGACACGCCGCATCAAACCCTTTGCTGGATTTGGCCTTGGCCTAAGACGCACGCATTTCGATGATTTCCTAAGCGGTAATGTGCCAGTGGATTTTGTCGAAGTGATCTCTGAAAATTATATGGTCGAAGGTGGCCGGATGCTGCGCGTGCTGGATGAAGTGCGCGAAAAGTACCCGGTTATTATTCACGGCGTTTCCATGTCGATCGGATCGGCA
>JALZVZ010000179.1 GCA_023299945.1 Altererythrobacter sp.
ACAACCCGCCCGCTCGAGGTCTTGTTCGGGGCGCCAGATATCGACGCCAAAGCAGTCTTGGCCGAAATGCAAAGTTTCGCGCCGGAATGGCTGGCGGGCTGCACTTTGCGCGAATGCTGGTTTGAGGCGACGTTCCACAAGCATGCAGGCAAGCTTTCCAATGCGCTGATGATCCACGCCGAGGGACCGCGTTACAATCACGATGTATTCAAGCCATGGCGACTGCAAGCGCTTGCATTCAAAGCGATACGCAATCTCTATCCCGACTATCCGCTGTGGCGTGGGAAAGAATTTAAGTATGAATATACGGATGATGTGCTGGCGATTGATGTGATCAATGGCGGGCCAGCTTTGCGCGAATGGGTCGATGATCCATCGGCGTCACCGCATGATCTGGACGCGCTCGCCGCCAATGATGAGGCGAGCTGGGTCGCGGCGGTGAAAGAGGTTTTGCTTTATTGAGGTGCTTATTTTCTTGCCGGGATGATCTTTGGTTCATCATCGCTCTTTGGGACTAACATTTCCTCTAGAACTCCCGCTTCATTGCGAACATACATAACACCGCACCCATCCTTGCGTATGTCTACAGTCTTGACAAACAAAGGTCGCTCTAGCTCGTTCTTGGACCGAACTTCGTCACCAACAAAATCAGTTTGACGCATACGATCTTCACACTTTTCTTTGGGCAAACGATATACTTCGATCAAATTATCCCATTTCTTTGCAGGTTTAGAAAAGACTGGGTTCGATAGAGCATTTGGATCAGACGGCGTTTCGTGCGCTGAAATCAGAAAAGTTGCCAGGATAGGAAGAAATAGTACTTTCATCATTCGCTCCTTCAATCCAGCATCTTTACCACGCGGTTAATTTATTTAAAAGCCGAACAATTACTTGAGCCTAATGCCCCTGCTTCCGTGAAAGCTCCCGCATTGCGTCATCCAGACCATCCAAGGTCAGCCCGTACATCCGGTCGTTCATCACTTCCTTCAGCATCTTGGTGCTTTGTGAATAGCCCCATTGCTTTTCGGGCACGGGGTTGAGCCATACGGTCGCGGGATATGTGTTGGTCACGCGCTGCATCCACACTGCGCCTGCTTCCTCATTCATATGTTCCACGCTGCCGCCGGGGTGGGTGATTTCATAGGGGCTCATCGCGGCGTCCCCGATGAAGATCACTTTGTAATCATGGCCATATTTATGAAGGATATCCCATGTCTTATGGCGCTCTTGCCAGCGGCGCTTATTGTCCTTCCACACACCTTCATACAAGCAATTGTGAAAGTAGAAGAATTCCATATTTTTGAATTCAGATGTGGCCGCGCTGAACAATTCCTCGCACAATTTGATGAAGGGATCCATTGATCCGCCGACATCAAGAAACAATAGCAATTTCACCGCATTCTTGCGTTCGGCGCGCATATGGATGTCGAGCCAGCCTTGCTTGGCGGTACCCTCAATCGTTGCATCAATATCAAGCTGGTCAGGATTGCCTTCACGCGCGAACCGGCGAAGTCTACGCAAAGCCATCTTGATATTCCGCGTTCCCAATTCCTTCGTATTATCAAGGTTTTGGAACTCACGTTTCTCCCACACTTTAACTGCGCGCTTATGCTTGCTTTCGCCGCCAATGCGCACGCCCTCGGGATTGTAGCCGGAATGGCCGAAGGGCGATGTGCCTCCCGTGCCAATCCATTTATTGCCGCCCTCATGGCGTTTTTCCTGCTCCTCAAGGCGTTTCTTGAGGGTATCCATAATCTCATCCCAATCACCAAGGGATTCGATTGCCGCCATATCCTCTTCCGACATGAACTTTTCGGCGATGGCTTTGAGCCAATCTGATGGAATATCGACGGGGTTCTGACCGTAGTCAGACAGGATGCCTTTAAAGACTTTGTTGAAAACCTGATCAAACAGATCGAGCTTGCCTTCATCTTTCACGAAAGTCGCGCGGGAGAGGTAATAAAACGCCTCGGGCGATTGCTCGATCACGTCTTTGTCCAGCGCCTCAAGCAATGTGAGGTGTTCTTTGAAACTTGCGCCAATACCGGCTGCGCGCAGCTCATCCATGAAATCATAAAACATAACCACAGTGTTAGCGCGGAGCTTAGGGGATTGCCAGAGACAGCTCGCCACACTCTCACTTTTAAGGAAACGCTAACCACGTCCGGTTACAGTCGAATAATAATAGCTTTGGGTGGACGCTGAATGAAACCGTTTGAAATCGACCAGGCCGGCGCGACCGCGCTGGATTTGATCCCGGAAAGCTGCGGCGATGTAGCCGTGGGCTGCACCGATGTGGCCGGTATCGTGAATGCGGTTATGCAATCCTCACAGCGCCTACGCGCAGAACACAATGCGCTGAATAACACCGTAATAGAGCTGGAGGCGGACCAGAATAAGGTCGCATTGGCCAGCAGCGAGGCTCGCGATTTATCGGCCCGCGCGATTGCGCAATTGGGCGAGGGGACCTTGCTGATTGAAAGTTCTCTCAGCGAAATCAACGGATTACTTGAGCTTGTTCAAGCACTATCAGTCCATGTCACAGGCTTTGCCGCAGCCATGGAGCAGGTTCGTCGCAGCTCGCAAAACATTGAAGACATTGCCGAAACAACCAATATTCTTGCACTGAACGCTACCATCGAGGCCATGCGTGCAGGAGAGGCGGGCCAAACTTTTGCTGTCGTGGCAGGCGAGGTAAAGAACCTCGCCAATGAAACTCGCCGAGCGACTAAGGAAATCTCCAAGACAGTTGATACCTTGGGTTCACAGGCAGGTGCCGTGATCGAGCAGATAGAGCAAGGTTCAAAGGCCAGCAAGATGGCCAAAAGCTCTGTGGCTCAAATTGAGCGCACCATTAATGGTGTTGGCAATTTGGTCGATCAAGTTGACCGGCAAAACGTTCAAATCACCGATTCAACAGCCAAGATTAGCGACCAAGTTGGCCACGTTCAGCAAGCCATCCACGGCTTTGATGTAGCGACGCTGGATAATGAAACCAAGCTTGCCAACGCGCACGAACGGATGGAGGGGCTAGAGCAGACCGCCAACACGATGTTCGACCGAATTGTGCAAGCCGGACTTTCCCCAAATGATAGCCTGCTTGTAGACTTGGGCCAGCGATACGCTGAAACCATCACAAAACTGACTGAAAGCGCATTGAACC
>JALZVZ010000180.1 GCA_023299945.1 Altererythrobacter sp.
CAGGTTCAGTCTGATGGTGCACAACGCCGAGGCACACAGCAAGTGGGCCAGACACAGCGCCGTGCAGTTCGCAATGTGAACAGTGCAAACGGCAATGCACGCAATACGCGCCGCACAGCCGGTAATACTGCGAATATCAACCGCGTTCGCAACAACTCGCGCTCTAACAATCGGGCTGGTAATCGCCAATTCCGCAGCAGCAATCGCAGCACGTTCCGCAACGGTCGTGGCAGTGTAAATAATCGCAGCTTCAACAATGGCAATTTCAAGCGCTGGAACCGCAATAGCTGGCGCAAGAGCAGCCGGTATAATTGGTCACGTTTCCGTCGTTCAAACCGCAGCCTGTTTAGCCTAGGGCGCTATTATTCGCCTTACAGGTATCACAGCTACAACCGCTTTGGTGTAGGCTTCTTTCTCGATAATCTATTCTTCGGGAGCCGTTACTGGATCAATGATCCGTGGCAGTACCGCCTGCCAAGCGTCTATGGCCCGTATCGCTGGGTGCGTTATTATGACGATGTGGTGTTGGTGAACACATATAACGGCCAAGTTGTCGATGTGATCCACAGCTTCTTCTACTGAAGACACCGCTAAATCTTAGCGACAAACCAAACAAATGCCCCCGCTTTGCATCATGCTTAGCGGGGGTTTTGGTTCTGAACGGGGTTTATGCTTTAGCCAGCGCCTCTGCGATGAGCTTGCGGCTATTTTCAATGCCATACAAAGCGATGAAACTGCCCATGCGCGGCCCTTGCTCCGATCCCAGCAAAGTTTCATACAAAGCACGGAACCAATCGCGCAGGTTCTCAAAACCATGCGCTTCATCCTTGCCGATTTCATAGACGCTGGTCTGCAAATCTTCTGCGCTGCTGTCAGGCGCGGCGGCTGCCAATGCCGCATCCAAAGCTTGCAAAGCCGCGATCTCGCCGCCCACGGGCGCACGCTTGTTCAATGTCGGCACGATAAAGTCGCGGGTATAGGCAACCGCTGCATCAATCATTGCGTCTACCGCCGGATTGCTAACCGGCGCACCGAGATAGCTTTCCAGATAATCGGCGACATTTTCTGCAGTCGCCTCTGCGCCCAAAACGCTCGCCAAATTGAGTAGCAAGCCAAAGCTGACCGGAACTGTATCGCCAGCACCGGCCGCATCAGGCCCTGTGTGCGTTTCATTCGCGCGCAGCAAATGCCAAACGGGATTGCCCATTTGCTTGTCCAGCGGTTGCTCGCTCAAACGCTCACGGAACTGCCAATAATCATCGACCGCGCGCGGGATCACGCCAGTGTGCAGCTGCTTTGCGCTTTTGGGATTGGGGAAGATATAAAAGCCCAGGCTCTCTTGCGTCCCATATTTCAGCCATTGCTCAATCGTGAGGCCATTGCCTTTTGACTTGGAGATTTTCTCGCCATTTTCATCGAGGAACAGTTCGTAAATCAGGCCTTCTGGTTTTTGTCCGCCCAAAACTCTGGCAATCTTGCCCGATTGAATACCAGTGTCGGTTAGATCCTTGCCATACATTTCATAATCGACGCCTTGCGCGACCCAGCGCATGGCAAAATCGACTTTCCATTGCAGCTTTGCCTGCCCGCCCAATGCGCTTTGTTCGATCACGCTGCCGTCTTCATCGGTGAAGCGGATCAGCCCAGCTGCGGCGTCGACGATCTCAACCGGCACTTGCAAGACCACGCCATTGGTGGGCGAGATGGGCATAATGGGTGAATAAGTCGCCGCGCGCTCTGCCCGCAAAGTTGGCAGCATAATGTCGAGAATATCTTGATTGTGGGCGAGTACATTCTTCAACGCATCGTCAAACGCGCCGCTATTGTAACGATCAGAGGCGGCGACAAACTCATAATCAAAGCCAAACCGGTCCAGAAATTCCCGCAGCATCGCATTGTTGTGATGGGCAAAGCTCTCATATTTTTCAAACGGATCGGGAATGCGCGAGAGCGGCTTACCTAGGTTTTCGTTCAGCATCGCCTGATTGGGAAGATTATCCGGCACTTTGCGCAGACCATCCATGTCATCAGAAAACGCGACCAGCCGCGTCGCCTGCCCCGTCAGTGCCTCGTAAGCGCGGCGCACAAATGTGGTGCGCAAAACTTCTTGGAACGTGCCGATATGCGGCAGGCCCGATGGACCGTAGCCGGTCTCAAACAGCACAGGCTCGCCGCCAGGTTTTCCGTCACGGAGCTTTTTTGCAAGGCGCTGCGCCTCTTGAAAAGGCCAGGCTTTGGAATTGCGTGCTGCATCGCTAAGAATATTATCAGTCATACCCCAGCGCATATGCGCATGCTGGCCATGCTTGCAAGCGATAGTCAAACAGGCAGCTTATATTGACGCCAAATGCCGCGCACATTGGCGGGCTTTTTCCGTCAACTAAAGGTGCTTACATCCAGCGAATTTTGCGCCTTATAGCTGCGAAGCATTCCTGGGATGAGAAACAGATCGGCAAATATCCACAATGCCCAAAGCATCAATCCCCAGATTAGGTGACCCGAGACTGTAAATGCCAATATTAGCGAGCCCAAAAACAGGCCTATTTGCATCCATGCGGTTTGCGATTGGCCGCAATAAAACCGGTGGAACGAGCCTTGGCCAAGCACAAACCAGTAGAGATAGGCGATGAAATTATTGCGCTTCTCAATTGGGCCAAACATCCGGAGCGACATGGCGCTGGGCCGGTTTGTTGTGGGTCTTTGACTGAATTCAGAAGCAATGGCCGCCTGCAATTTGCGTGCATCTCCAGTGTCGCCTGCTGATGCGCCAACGTGCCCTGCAACGCCGCCCAAGTCACTGCCCCTTGCGCGCTCTCCTGCAATAAATGCCTCGCGCTGGGCTGCAATCCGCGCCTTTTCTGGGTCCACCGGCTCCGCTGGACGAACCGCTGGCTGAACAAAGGGGCTCGGTCGCCGTTCTGGCCTGCGTGCTGGTATTGCAGATTGCGCTGATTGACCCGCAGCCAATCCCTTCTTCCCAAAACTCATAACTACCCCCTGACTTGCCCTATCGCAAAGGTGATAGCACCGAGGCCTTGCCATTTCCTTAGCGTGATTGTGCTGGATAGCGGCCCTGCCCCTGTTTACTTTCCGTTCCTCCGCGCACATCCCTGTTCCTAGTGCCAAACCCCCTCCCTCTTCCCGCGCTACACGCCAGCCATTCCGGCAATTGGATTGCGCCGCCTACCGGAGATCCCAGCGCCGTCTCCAAGGGCGATGCGATCATGTCGGCCGCCGATACGCCGGTGCTGATGCTGAACGCGCCGCTAGTGGCATCGCGGCTGGGCTATCCTGATCTGTCGGGCCTCGATCTGCTGGAGCTGTTCGCCTTTGTGCATCCGGCACAATTCTGCGTGCCGACACCGCGTGGGCTTGCGCAGGCATTGGAGATTGAGGAACCCGCCAGCGACGGCGATGTGCCGCAATTCCTGCAACTGGCAGCCGGCGTCCTTGTCGCGCATTGCGAAGCGGCGGATTGGACAGAACGCGAAGGCGCGTGGAGCGTTTTGCAATCCATGATGAAATTGCGCTGGCAATGGGCGCAAATCCTATCGCCCTATATTGCGCGGCCTGAAAAGGCAGAAAAATGGCTGTTTTCGCGCTTGCCTGAATGGGAAGAAGTTGCCGAACGACCGCAGCCTTCACAGATCGACTTGGCCGCCGATGCAGTGCTTTCACGGCTGGATGCCCTGACCGGCGATGGCGCCGAAAAACGCGAGGGCCAGCGCAAATACGCCAGCGAAGTTGCATCACTATTTGCCCCGCGCCGCCAGCAGGGTCAGCCCCATGTCTTACTTGCGCAAGCAGGCACGGGTATTGGCAAAACTTTGGGTTATCTTGCGCCGGCATCGCTTTGGTCACAGGCGGCAGAGGGAACCGTATGGGTCTCCACCTTCACCAAGAACCTCCAACGCCAATTGCGCAGTGAAAGCCGCCGCGCGTTCGATGCGCGCCGCCCCGATGGATCAAAGCCAGTTGTGGTGCGCAAGGGCCGCGAAAATTACCTCTGCCTGCTGAATTTGGAAGACGCATTGCAAGGCGGTTTCACCGGGCGCCCTGCGATCCTTGCGCAATTGGTAGGCCGCTGGGCCGCTTACAGCCAAGATGGAGATATGATCGGCGGCGACTTGCCCGGCTGGCTCGGCACGCTTTTCCGCAAACGCGGTATTGCGGCGCTAACCGACCAACGCGGCGAATGCGTCTATGCCGGCTGCCCACATTATAAAAAGTGCTTCATCGAGCGGGCTGCAAGAGATTCCGCGCAGGCCGATTTGGTGATTGCCAATCACGCTTTGGTGATGGTCAATGCTGCGCGTGGTAGAGATCATGCCGCCCGCCCTACCCGCATTATATTTGACGAAGGCCACCATGTTTTCGAGGCCGCCGACAGCACTTTTTCTGCGGCAATATCGGGCCAAGAGACCATTGAATTGCGCCGCTGGATCGTTGGGCCGGAACGCAAAAATCGCGGGCGCAGACGCGGGCTTGCAGCGCGCCTTGCCGATGTATCCTCCTATGATGACGAAGGCGGCGTCGCGGTGGAAGATGCGGTTGAGGCTGCCGGTGCGCTGCCATCAGAAGGCTGGCTCCAACGCCTTAATGAAGGCGAACCATCGGGCCCGATAGAGGCCTTGCTAGGGCAAGTCCGCTCTGCGACCTATGCCCGCGACGAAAGCGGCCAAGAGGCGGGTTACGGCATTGAAACAGAAGCCTCTGGCCTACCGGGTGAATTGATCGAGGCCGCTGGAAATGCGCAGGCGGCCCTTGCCGCAATTCGTGCGCCTTTGATGAAATTAGGCACGCGGCTGGAGGCGATCCATTCAGACCCGCCCGATTGGCTGGATGGGCAAGGCCGCCAGCGTATCGAGGGCGCGCGGTTTGCGATGCAATGGCGGATCGATCTGCTTGCGGCATGGGAGGCTTTGCTGACGCGCCTTGGCGGGCCTGCCGATCCTGAATTTGTCGATTGGCTCTGTGTTGAGCGCAGTGATGCGCGCGAATTTGATGTCGGCATTCACCGCCGCTGGCTCGACCCGTCCAAGCCCTTTGCCAAAACCGTTTTGGAACCGGCCCACGGCGTGATGCTGACCAGCGCCACACTGACCGATTACAGCGCCGATGCAGACGCATGGGATGCCGCGATTGCGCGCAGCGGCACTGAACATATCGCCTCCTCCCCGCGCCTATCGGCGGCGGCCAGCCCGTTTGATTATGCAGGCCGTGCCGAAGTATTGATTGTCACCGATGTTAAAAAGGGCGATTTGCCCGCACTGTCTGGCGCTTACGCAAAATTGATTGAAGCATCGGGCGGCGGCGTGCTCGGCCTGTTCACTGCCATCCGCCGAATGCGCGCGGTTCATGGGCGGATTGCTGACCGCTTGGCCCGCGCTGGCCTGCCGATTTACGCGCAGCATGTCGACCCGATCGACACAGGCACGCTTGTCGATATTTTCCGCGATGATCCGCGCAGTTCGCTGCTTGGCACAGATGCTTTGCGCGACGGGGTGGATGTGCCCGGCAATTCTCTGCGCTGCGTTGTGATGGAGCAAGTGCCATGGCCTCGCCCTGATATTTTGCACAAGGCGCGGCGGGCATCGTCGGGCGGCTCTGCCTATGACGACCGGATTATTCGCGCAAGGATCGCCCAGGCGTTTGGGCGGCTGATCCGCACAAAGCACGATGCTGGCCATTTTATCGTGCTGTCGGCCGCCTTCCCCTCGCGCTTGCTCACCGCTTTTCCCGAGGGCACGCCGGTCACACGCCTGACATTGGACGAAGCTTTAGAGCGCGTAGAGGCTGGACAAGCCGCCAAGAGTGGTGTTTCGCAAGGAAACGCTTCTGGCGAAGAAGCGCAAGACCATTCAGACGAGGAGCACGCATAGGTGAAGATTGTTGGCCTTATGCGTCATGCCAAATCCGATTGGGATGACCTGTCGACGCGCGACTTTGATCGCGGGCTTAACGATCGCGGGCGTAAAGGAGCGGCTTTAATCGGCGCGCATATTCGCGATCACGGGGTCAAATGGGATACGCTTTTGGCCAGTCCAGCAGAGCGGGTGAAGCGCACTTTAGAGGTCGCTGAACTTCCGCAAGCTCCTGTATTTGATAAAAAATTATACTTAGCCAGCGCGCCGACCATCCTCGATGTGATCCACACCCATATGGAAAGCAGCACCGCCAATTCCGTTCTTATCGCAGGGCATAATCCCGGCTTGCAAGAAATGCTGATGGAGCTGGTCCCGCCGCATAATGAGAATGCTTTGTTCGACGAGGCAGCGGCAAAATTCCCGACCGCCACCTTTGCCGTTATTGAATGCAAGGTGGACAATTGGGCGGATTTGCGCGGCGGTGTCGGCACGCTGGCCCATTTTGCACGACCGCGAGATTTGGACCCTGATCTGGGACCAGAATATTAGTTAAATCAAAACCTTGCGGGGTCCCGGCCCCTCAGTCGCCAGCACATCATCCTTATTGTAAAGCTGGCAATGCGTCAGGCTGAGGCAACCGCAACCGATACAACCATCCAACCGGTCGCGGGTCCGCTCCAGCTGAGTGATCTTATCATCAATCCCGCCGCGAATAGACCGGCTGATTTTTTGCCAATCGCGCGCATTGGGCGTGCGCCCTTTGGGAAGCCGCGCCAGCTCGCTTTCAATATCGCCCAAGGCCAGCCCCAATTGCTGAGCGATCAGAATGAAACTCAAGCGCCGAATATCGGATCGCAGGAAACGCCGCTGATTGCCGCCAGTGCGGATCGGCTCGACCAAACCCTTATCCTCATAGAAGCGAATGGCTGAAACAGAGAGTCCAGTTCGTCTCGCCATTTCACCGATAGAAATCAGATCTTTAGTGCTTGGTCTATTGGTCATCTCGCATCATCTCGCTTTTGGCCTCATCTGGCCTCATCTGGCCTTGGCTGGATTTGTAGGAAATATTCGTAAGCTTCAGCAGGTGATTTATTGCTTGACCTCAAGTTAGCTTGAGGTTGCAAAACAGTCAAACAGGCGATCACACAAGCGATTCGAAAACGCTTCATGTCGCTTGAATTGAGACGCAATTACAGGAGCTTAATCATGCCAAATGGCCAAATCGAACACGCCAATATTTCCGTCACTGATCCCGAGCGCAGCGCAGGTTTGTTCAAGGCACTGCTCGGCTGGCGCGAGCGCTGGCGCGGACCTAGCTTGAAGTATGGGTGGACGATCCATGTCGGCTCTGAAAGCTCTTATCTCGCACTTTACACCGGCGATCACGTCAAGGGAGATTTCACAAAAGGCCAACCCTTGAACCACATTGCCTTTGTCGTTGATGACCTTGCCGCCGCGCGGGAAATCATTGTGAAAGCCGGTTTAGAACCCTTTAACGACGGCACATATGATCCCGGTCCCAGCACCTTCTATTTCTTCGATTGGGACGGCATAGAATTTGAGGTCGTTAGCTATGGCAAGGATAGCGATGGAGGTGCATCATGAACGAGTTTATGCCCCGCGAGCCGATGTTTGCAGCACCCGTTAAAAAGCGTCAGAAAAGTGCCGGTTGTTCGCCCTGCCCTTGCGGCTTTTTGGGCGCGGAAGCTGCTGATTTAGCCCAAGGCTCCTCCGTGGGATCCACCGCCAAATCACCGTCCCAAGCGCGGCACAAATCGAACGCGACTTGGGGCGAACCGCGCATCCATCCGGCATAGTCAGCAGGCGCCAAGATTACCGGCATCCGGCTGTGAATTTCGGATGCCGGCCCCGCGCTATCCGTCATCACCATGGAGAAACACGCGCCCCATTCATCGCTATCCCGCCAAACGCCAGCGGCGGCAAACAGCGCGGTATCTGGTACATGCATCCAAGTCCGTGTCATCGCGCCTTTTGTCCCTTGCGCCTCGGCCCAAGCCGTTAGCGGGATCAGGCAGCGCCGCGCCTCAAAACTGTCCCGCCAAAAATAGCTTTTGAGCTTATCTTGGCGCGCATTATTCACCGCTTTGGGTTTTAATGGCTGGCCCTGCTTCCCTTTCATAACCAGAGGGAAGCCCCAGTTCATGGATCGCACTGCGCCATCTGCAACGACCGCAGCGGGATAGCCGGGATAGACTTCTTCGCCAAAGTTTGCGCCGCCCAGCGCATCCTCTGCATCGAACCAACCCGCGACCTCATCCTTGCCCTTGGTCATGCGGTAAAGGTTGCACATTAGGCGTTGCCAGTAATGAAACAGGCCGCCGCCATCAGGCCTCCTGCCCAGCGATTGGAGCGGAAACGAGCGAGCGGATTGTCAGCATCATCGGCGTCCAAAGTCATCACTTGCCATGCCAGATGCAGCGCCACCGGCAGCAGCGTTAGCAGCGCAATCCAGTCCCCGCGATAGAGCCAGAAAGCGAGCGCCCACAGCGACACAGCGCCGGTATAAAACAGCGCCACACCGCCGCGCACATGGCCGCCCAGCCGCAAGGCAGAGGAGCGAATGCCGACCATCGCATCATCCTCGCGGTCTTGCAGTGCATAGATCGTATCAAAGCCAATCACCCATAGCACCGCGCCCAAATAGGCCGCGCCCAGCACTGCCCATTCGTCAAACCGCAGCTGCGTCCAGCCAACCAATATGCCCCAAGTGAACACCATGCCCAGCCACGCCTGCGGCCACCATGTAATGCGCTTCATCAAGGGATAAGCGGCCACCAAAGCAAGGCTGGCAAGAGCGACAATCTGAGCCTCTTGGCGAAGCTGAAACAACACAAGCAGCCCGATCAAGCACAATGCGATCAGCCAGACCCAAGCGGTGCGTTTGCTTATCCGCCCGCTGGCGATGGGCCGTGCGGCAGTGCGCGCAACTTGCGCATCCAGCTTTGCATCGAGAATATCATTATAGACGCAGCCCGCCCCGCGCATGGCGATGCTGCCGATTAGAAGCCACGCGAGCAGAACCCATTGCGCTCCAGCACCGGTCAGCCACACGCCCCACACGCAGGGCCAGAAAAGCAGCCACCAGCCTATCGGGCGATCAAACCGCGCCAATTGCGCCAGATCACGCGGCAATTGCGGCAAGCGCTCGACAAGGCTGCGGTGCTGCGTATCGGGGACGATATCGTCGTTCATACTTGCTCCCTAACGTCCCGTCAGCCTAGTGCAAAGGCATGAGCGCGACTCCCACCCCCAAAACACCCGCTTGGCCGCCTAAAAGCGCGCCGCGTCTGTTCGTGGAGGAGCCGATTTCGCTGGGCCAAGCCGTGGCGATTTCTGGCAATCAAGCGCATTACCTTGCCAAAGTTATGCGGATAACGGCGGGTGATGCGGTAATCCTATGCGATGATGTGACAGGGGAATGGGCCTGCCGCGTGGTGGATGCGGCGAAGCGCGAGGTGGTGCTGGAACCCGTGGAGCAATTGCGGCCGCGCGAAGATGTGCCAGACTTTTGGCTTTGCCCTGCGCTGCTGAAAAAAGACCGATTTGATATGGTGCTGGAAAAGGCGACTGAATTGGGCGTCGCGGCGATTCACCCGGTTATCATGCGCCGATGCGTTGCGGATAAGCTGAATATGACCCGCGCTGCGACGCTAACAATTGAGGCGGCGGAACAATGCGCGCGCACAGCTTTGCCAAAGCTTAGCGAACCACAAAAGCTGGCGGTATTATTGCGCGACTGGCCAACGGATCGCACATTGTTTTTCGCTGATGAGGATGGCGGCGAGCCTGCTGCGGAGGCCTTCAACAAACACACCGGCCCCGCTGCACTGCTCATCGGGCCAGAAGGCGGCTTTGACGATGCGGAACGCGAAATGCTGCGCGCGCATCCCAATGTGTCACCAATCGGCCTTGGCGCGCGAATACTAAGAGGGGAAACCGCAGCACTTGCGGCCACTGCGCTATGGATGGGCACTTGCGGAGATTGGAAAGCTGCATGATTAGACCTTCCCAACGACACCTACGTTGCATAGAGAAACTGATATGAGCACACGCGAAACATCTGACAAAGCCGACCCGATCATCGAAAGCCGCGACCAATTGATCGCACCGATGCAGGCTGGTGAAAAGCCCAAGGCTGATTGGCGCATTGGGACCGAGCATGAAAAGCTGGTCTATAAAATCGCGAATTTCGCTGCGCCGTCCTATGACGAAAAATGCGGCATTCGCGATATTTTGATGGCCATGACACAGTTTGGCTGGGAGCCGGTTGAAGAAGGTGGCAATGTTATCGCGCTTAAAGGCGCGGATGGCGCGGTCAGTCTGGAGCCTGCGGGACAGCTGGAACTATCCGGCGCGCCGCTCGAAAACTTGCATCAAACCTGCAATGAAACGGGCCGCCATTTGGAGCAGGTCAAAGCGATTGGTGAGAAATGCGGCGTCGGCTTTCTTGGCCTTGGCATGTGGCCTGATAAGACCCGCGACGAGCTGCCCGTAATGCCTAAGGGGCGCTATGGGATCATGATGAACCATATGCCCAAAGTCGGTGATTTGGGCCTTGATATGATGCTGCGCACTTGCACCATTCAGGTGAATCTGGATTATTCATCCGAAGCCGACATGGCGAAGAAATTCCGCACAGGTCTGGCCCTGCAACCGCTGGCTACAGCTTTGTTTGCCAACTCACCCTTTACCGAAGGGCGGCCCAACGGCTTCCTTTCCTATCGCAGCCATATTTGGTCCGACACCGATCCGCAGCGCACCGGCATGCTGCCCTTCGTTTTTGACGAGGATTTCGGCTATGAACGCTGGACCGATTACATGCTGGATGTGCCGATGTATTTCGTCTTTCGCGACGGCAAATATATCGATGCGGCGGGGCAGTCATTCCGCGACTTTATGCGCGGAGAATTGCCAGCATTACCGGGTGAATTCCCGCGTGAGAGCGATTGGTGGGACCATCTTTCCACTGCCTTCCCCGAAGTGCGCCTTAAAAGCTTCCTAGAGATGCGCGGAGCCGATGGCGGACCATGGAACCGGATTTGCGCCCTGCCCGCCTTTTGGACCGGACTGCTTTACGATCAGGGCGCGCTGGATGCTGCATGGGACCGCGTGAAGCATTGGTCGGTTGAAGAACGCGAGGCTTTGCGCAACGCTGCTCCTGCGCAGGCTCTTGATGCGCCATTACCGCGCGGGGGCACTATGCGTGATCTGGGCCGTGATATTCTTGAAATTGCGCGCGAGGGGTTAAAGTCGCGCGGCCAGCTCAACACCAGCGGCGACAATGAAACGGGCTTTTTGGAGCCATTGGACGAAATCGTCGCCAGCGGCAAAGTGCCCGCCCAGCGCCTGCTCGATCAATATAATGGAGAGTGGGCCGGCGATATTACCCGCGCCTATGACGACAGCTTCTAATACGGTTTTTAAAGAGGGAATACGGATATGCTGATAGTTCTAGCGAAAGCCAAAATGGGCGAAGGCGCAGTGGATGCGGCCCGCGATGC
>JALZVZ010000181.1 GCA_023299945.1 Altererythrobacter sp.
GATCTTGGAGATGGCTTACTGGCGGAAATGGCTGAGGATGCTGGCTATGCGCCGTATCTGGCGCGGCAAGAGGCAGAATTGCGCGACTTACGGGCGAGTGAAGAGCTGGTCATTCCAGCAGATTTTCCCTTTGGCGAGGTGGCTGGACTCTCCAATGAGATGGTGGAGCGCTTGGCAGCGGCGAAGCCGGCGACACTTGCCGCCGCAGGGCGAGTGCGCGGGATCACGCCGGCGGCATTGTCAGCGCTTCTGGTTCAGGTGCGCCGCTATCATCAGCAGCCAAATAGTGAGCGGGCAGCATGATTACCTCTGAGGAAGGGGCTCGGACATTTGTCGCGGAATATGCTGGCCTACAGGCGATGGAGCGGCTTGATCATTTGGTTCGCGCATTGTTGGCAGAGAACCGCGAGCAGAATTTAATCGCCAAACCATCGGAGGCACAGATTTGGCAAAGGCATATTGCGGATTCTGTGCAATTGCTGAGGTTTGTTCCACGTGAAACATGGGTTGATGGCGGAAGTACCTCGAGTGTGTGGCTTGACCTGGGAACGGGAGCGGGATTTCCGGGCCTAGTGATTGCTGCAATTGCGCCGAAACTGCCCGTATATTTGGTTGAATCACGGCGGCGGCGAGTGGAGTGGCTAGAGCGTATGGCGGCCGATATGACCCTGTCTGAATGTCAGATATTGGGCAAACGCCTTGAGTTGGTCGAAGCTTTTGATGTCAGCGTAATTTCTGCCCGCGCGTTTGCTCCATTGCCCAAACTTCTCAAACTATCTTCTGCATTTTCCACAAGCTCCACACGGTTCCTCTTGCCTAAAGGGCGTTCAGCAGCGCAAGAATTGATGAAACTGCCCAAATCAGCGCGAAAATTGTTCCACGTGGAACATTCCTTGACGGATCCAGATGCGGGTATCATCGTATCGAACAACAATTCGAATTAGGGTTTTTGCCGGATTGCGGGAAGAATCGCATTTTGGAATAGAGGCGCGAGAAGGCAAGAACCATGATCACCATTGCAATTGCCAATCAAAAGGGCGGTGTGGGCAAAACCACGACGGCCATCAATATCGCCACGGCGATGGCGGCGACAGGTTGGAAAACCCTGCTGATCGACTTGGATCCTCAAGGCAATGCATCGACCGGCATGGGGGTTAGTGCAGAAGAGCGCGAGCAATCGAGCTATGATGTTCTGGTCAATGAAACACCTTTGATCGAGACAATTATCCCAACAAGCATTCCGGGATTGGATATGGTCCCCGCGACGGTAGACCTTAGCGGGGCAGAGGTGGAATTGGTTTCGGTCGATGAGCGCACCGCGCGATTAAGGGCTGCCTTGGAAAACCACCAAGGCCATGAAATTTGCTTTATTGACTGCCCGCCATCGCTGGGCCTGCTAACTCTGAATGCGCTTTCAGCCGCTGATACCTTGCTGGTTCCGCTGCAATGCGAATTTTTCGCGCTCGAAGGTTTGAGCCAGCTTTTGCAGACAGTTGAGAAGGTCCAGCAGCTGTTTAACCCCAATCTGGGTATTATCGGTGTGGCGCTGACGATGTTTGATCGCCGCAACAGGCTGACCGATCAAGTGGCTGACGATGTGCGCGATTGCCTTGGTGGCCTGGTGTTCGACACGCCAATTCCGCGCAATGTTCGTCTTTCAGAGGCGCCCAGCCACGGTTTGCCCGCCCTTGTTTACGACCATTCTTGTACCGGAAGCCGCGCCTATATCGCGCTTGCCCGTGAATTGATCGCTCGCTTGCCCGAGCAAAGGAAAGCCGCATGAGCAATTCAAACGACCCCATTAAGTTCACTGTGCCCAAAATGGATAAATCCGACCGTAGCAAGAAAAAGCTTGGCCGCGGCCTTGGTGCTTTGATGAACCAAACCAAGCGCGAAGAGCCATTGGTGGAGCGCGGCGCGGCGAAGAATGATTCAGGCGGGATGGCAAATGGGCGTGAAGCTGCGCGTGATAATGGTAATGCGGCTGGTTCCACGGGGAACAATTCTCAAATCTCCCGTTCAAGCACGGCTGGCAATAATGGCCTAGCTTCGCTCGCGATTGCCTCAATTGATCCACTTCCCGGGCAGCCGCGCACGCATTTTGACGAGGATGCGCTGGCAGAGCTGGCCGCGTCGATTGCCGCACGCGGGGTAATCCAACCGATAATTGTGCGCGAGCATAAGAATGGCCGCTATCAGCTGGTGGCAGGTGAGCGCCGGTGGCGGGCTGCCCAAAAGGCACGGCTGCACGAAATCCCAGCATTGATACGCGATCTTGATGATCGCGAAGTGATGGCGCTTGCTCTGATTGAGAATATTCAGCGCGAGGATCTCAACCCCATCGAAGAAGCGCGCGCTTACCACCGATTGAGTGAGGGAGAAGGGCTAACCCAAGCGGAGATCGCGCGGATGGTCGACAAATCCCGCAGCCATGTCGCAAACCTTCAGCGGCTTTTGCAATTGCCTGCCGATGTGCTTGATCTGGTTGAACGGCAAAGCCTTTCCATGGGCCACGCAAGGGCTTTGATTGGCCATGCTTCGGCCTCCGATCTGGCGAACCGCGCAGTGAACGATAATCTCTCCGTGCGCGAGGTCGAGAAATTGGTGCGGGCTGAGGCCCGCAAGATTGCCGGCGCAGAGGTTGGTGATGCAAATCGCAAGTCAGGCAGCAATCAAGCCGGATCAGCTGAGTATGATGCTGATATTGCAGCCGTTCAGCAGCATTTGGAGGAGTTCCTTGGGTTGGCTGTGCGAATCAAAGCCGGTGCCGACCCTAGCTCTGGTTCTGTGACGATCAATTACCGGACTTTGGACCAGCTCGATTTGATTTGTCAGCGGTTGACAGGCGGCGAAATTTAACGCCTATTTTGGTTTAAAGTTCTGATATAAAAACAATAATTTGTAGGTTGCTACTAAAGTCTAGGCGGCGAGTCCGAAGCATATTCGAGGCTGCTATAAGTCGCGCCGCGCAACTTGCCCCTAAGGATAAGGGCGGCAACAGGGTAGCCGCGAAAATTTCAAAGCTCAACAGACTCAAAAATGGCGGAGGAGGCTGTGTGCCCGCTCCGCCATTTTGTTTTCGTATCAGAAGCTAAGGTGCGCTGCCTTTTGACAGGCCCGCAATCCCTATAGGATCAATTGCCTTTGATATATCTGGTCGGGACGCGTTTAATAGGAACGCGTTTCACCGGGCGTGGAGCGATTTCACGCTCACGCACATATTCGGTTTCCTCAACCCATTCCTCGGTCACATATTCGCGAACAACTGCACGCTGTGGCACGGCTACTTGCTGCTCAACATACATCACGGGTTGGGCGTAAGCGACGGGCGCAGCTTGCACATATTGGGGTTGGTAGTAGGTCTGCGCTGGGATAGTCCGTGATGCCGTATTATAGGCTGGGCCGACTGTACCTTGCTGATAGGCAGCCAGGTGATTGTCGAGGATCTGCTCGCAATATCCGCCCTTGTCTGTGCCTTTATCAATAGCGGTGCCAGCGACTGCACCAGCCAATGCACCAGCACCAGCACCAATTAGCGTTCCCGCAGTGCGGTTGCCGCGGCCGCCGATGCGGTTGCCTGCTACTCCGCCGAGAATCCCGCCGAACAAGCCGCCAAGGATACCGCCACGTTCACCGCGGCGTGATCGGCCGGTGCGTTCATAGCATTCGTCGATCCATTGCTCGCGAGTGTACTGCACGGGGTAGGATTGTGGCTGCGCGTAAACAGGCTGTTGGTGATGCTGCTGCTGATATTGCGGCTGTTGGGTTGGATAACCGTAGCTGCCCGCTGCATGTGCTGTTGCAACCGGTGCGGCAGCGGCAACCACTGGAGCGGCTGCTTGAACGGCGGTGTGCATGGTCGCTTGCGTAGCGATTTGAGTTAAAGCTGGCGCTGCGGTGGTTTGAATTGCGCGTGTCGCTGTATTTGCGATCGCAGGCGCTACCGCTTGAGCGGTATTGCTGAGGAAGGGCGCACCCATCGCATGTTCAGCAACGACTGCATCCACAGTCGTCCCGCTTTGCGCCAATGCGGCTGTGCTGGTCGAAGCAGCAAGACCCATAATGGCCAGTGTTGCAAATGTCTTGGCGGTCATCTTCAAATACCTCTTCATGCGCTTATGATCGAGATGCGATCACACTCTTATTTCAACGTTTGAGCAATACCCAATCGGGCATCCTTAAAAAGGTGTTACCATTATTTCTGCGTGACAAGGCCGGGTTTGCTTGCGCTGTCCCATTTCGGTTCGTTAACCGTACCAAAACCAAACAAATGGCGGGATTAATGGGCTTTTGTGTCCTAAATCCGGTCAGATAGCAGCGCAGCGAGAGCCTCAACACCGGCCTGATCGGCTGGGCCGAATCGCGCAGGGCTGGGGCTGTCGAGATCAATCACGGCTACCACTTCGTCCCCATTTTGTCCGGCGCGCAAAACCGGAACAACCAATTCGGAACGGCTGTTGGCATCGCAGGCGATATGTCCGGGAAACGCATGAACATCTTCAACAAGTTGCGCCGCGCCACTTTGCGCAGCGGCCCCGCACACACCCACACCAAAGGGGATGCGGATACAGGCTGGGCGGCCGACGAATGGCCCCAAAACGAGCTCGCGCGAATCGCCTTCGCCAATGACACGATAAAAACCCACCCAATTGGTGTCAGGAATAAATTCACCCAGCAATGCCGCGATATTGGCCATATTGGCAATCGCGTCATCCTCGCCGTGGGTAATCGCAGCCACCGCTTCATTCAGCAGGGCATAGCGTTCTTCGGGTGAGCAGCCATCTGGCGGGGCAAAATCATACATTGTGCTAGTTCATCTAGTCACACATGCCATTGCCGCAAGGGTTTTGCTCGCCTATTCACTTAAAGATGAGCATTGCACGCAAGATACTTATCGCCCTTTTGGTTCTGCTGGTTGTTGGCGGGATCCTGTTGTTTTTCCTATCGCGCGGAGACACGGCCGAACTGTCGGTTAATGATGTGTCCGGGACCGATCCGACTTTGGAAGAGGCGAATGCTGAAGGTGTTCCGACGATCCAAATCGCAGAACCTGTGGGCTGGGAAGAGGGTGATAAGCCTGTCGCAGGAGAGGGCTTAGAAGTCGTCCGCTTTGCAGAAGGGCTCGATCACCCCCGCGTCATTCACACGCTTCCCAATGGCGATGTGTTGGTCACGCTGACCCGTTCACCCAAATCAGAAGGCGGCGGCGGGATTACCGCTTGGATTGCGGAAAAACTGATGACCAGCGCGGGCGCAGTTGGCGATTCTGCGAATGAGTTGATCTTGCTGCGCGATGGCGATGGTGACGGTGTCGCAGAGACTCAAAATGTTATCATGGACGCGCTTGATTCGCCCTCTGGCATCGCATGGCGTGATGGCAAACTCTATGTCGCCAATCACGATAGCGTGATCGCAGTGGATTATGCTTTGGGTGATGAGAAAGTCACCGCAGAGCCTGAAAAACTGATGGATCTGCCGCCGGGCGGTGGTCATTGGATGCGCAATATGGAGCTGCATCCGACACGCCCTGAGCTTTATATCGCTGTCGGTTCTGTTTCGAATATTGGCGAATCGGGGATGGAGATCGAAAAAGATCGCGCCATGATCCACCAGCTCAATCTGGAGACGGGCAGATCGCGGCCCTTTGGTTTGGGCCTGCGCAATCCCAATGGCCTGGATTTTAGCCCTTGGACCGGCACCTTGTGGACGACTGTGAATGAGCGCGACATGCTCGGCTCTGACCTCGTGCCTGACTACCTGACCGATGTGCCGATTGGCGCGCAATATGGCTGGCCGTGGGTTTATTGGGCGATGACTTTTGATGAGCGGGTGGAGCATCCTCGCCCGCAATTCCTCACCGAATATACGCGCAAACCGGCGTATGCCTTGGGGCCTCACGTGGCCGCATTGGGCTTGGTCTTCACCAAGGAAGGCCATTTGATGGGCGATAAATTTGCCTCTGGCGCTTTCATTGCGCGGCATGGTTCGTGGAACCGCAAGCCGCCTTCGGGCTATGATGTGGTTTATGTCGCCTATGA
>JALZVZ010000182.1 GCA_023299945.1 Altererythrobacter sp.
TATTTCTGATGAACGCGATCTGTTGCTGGAGACTGGCGGCGGCATGATTAAGGCGAAGGCGCATTTGCCCAACCCATTCTTCTGCTTGAATGCGGACAATATCTGGATCGACGGTCCCGCGAGCGCTTTTCACGAATTGTCGCAAGCCTGGAACCCTGATGTGATGGACGCGCTGCTGCTAATTGTGCCGCACAGCCGCGCTACCAATTTCAATGGGCAGGGCGATTTCTACATGGCGGAAAATGGGCTTTTGTCGCGCCGCGTCCCGAACCAGACTGCACCGTTTATTTACACCGGCATTCAGCTGGTCTCGCACCGCCTGTTGCGCGATGCGCCAGAAGGTAAGTTCTCAACCAATATCCTCTGGTCGCGCGCGATTGAGGAGGGGCGACTCTATGGCACTGCTTTCAACGGGCAGTGGTTTGAAGTTGGTACACCGGAGGCGATTGCGCCGACTGAACTTGCGTTAAAGAATGGCTGAGCGGGCGGGGCCAAAAATATACTCAATTGCCGCTCATCGCGGTTTTGCTGATGCCTTGGTGGCTGGGCTTGTGCCGCGATATGCTGACAAGGATTTCGGCCTTGCTCGTCTTACTTTATTGCTGCCAAGCAGCCGTGCCGCCCGGACTTTAACAGAGGCATTCGTGCGTTATTGCGGCGAAAATGACATGGCCGGTATGTTGATGCCGCGCATGGTTAAGGTCGGCGACTTGGATCTAGGCGAGGCGCTTGGCCCGATGCTCGATCCGTTGGGGACCAGTGATATTCCTCCCGCGACCGATCCCACGCGCCGATGGCTGGAGCTCGCCAAGCATATTGAAGCAGCCTATCAAAGCGAAGGGCGCGATGTCCCCGGCGGTGCAGCTTTACTTAGATTGGCGCGCGAAATGGGCGCAACCTTAGACCGCTTGACGACCGAAGAAGTAACGCCCGAAGACGTTCTTTCACCGCTTATCAAAAACCGTTTTCCCGATGTCGCGGAGCATTGGCAAAGCAATCTGTGGCTGTTCGCTAAGGTTCAATTGCTGTGGCATCATCAGCTTGCAGAGCGCGGCGAAATAGATGCAGCAGATCGCCGTAATCGCCTGTTTGATAAAGCCGCCGCCGATTGGCGCGCATCTCCGCCGCAAACCCCGATTGTCGCCGCCGGTGTTACCAGTGCGGCTCCCGCTTTGGCGCGGTTGCTGCGTGTCGTTGCCGACTTGCCGCAGGGTGCTGTGATCTTGCCTGATCTCGACATGAGTATGGATGACGCAGCGTGGGAAGAGTTGGGCCGCGCAGGAAAGTGTGATGAGCCCGATGGCGAGGTGTTTGGCGCAGGCGATGCGGTGAGCCACCCGCAATATCACCTCAAACTGCTGCTGGGCCGAATGGGTATCAATCGGGGCGAAGTTGAACCATGGCACCGCAAGGGAATTGGCGCGTCTCCGCCAGAGCGTAGCAAAGCGATATCCGCTTTATTTTTGCCTCCTGAAGCCAGCAAATCTTGGGCCAATTTGGACGCGAAGGACAGGCGATTGTCCGGCGTCGAGATTATGGCTTTGCCGACGTTGGAGGAGGAGGCGCAGGCGATCGCGCTGCTCATTCGCCAAATGCTCGAAGAACCGGAAAAGCGCGCGGCCTTAGTCACACCGGATAGGGGGCTTGCGCGGCGGGTCGTTGGCCATTTGAAGCGCTGGGGCATTGACGCTGATGATACTGCCGGCAGGCCGCTACATTTGACAGCGGCGGGGCGCATGTTGCTGCAAATGGCTGCATTGATCAGCGATGACTGTGCGCCTGTGCCGTTGATTGTGGCGCTTTCTCATCCTTTGGTAAGGCGCGGGGATGAACGCGCAAATTGGTTGGAGGCTGTCCGGCAATTTGACGTGAAACTTCGCGGTCCGCGCCCAGCGCCCGGTCTCGCGCCTTTACGAGAAGCTGCGCAAAAGGCGGGTGTGGAAGAATGGTGGAGGGCGCTTGAACCGGCTCTTGGCCCATTGCTTGCTTTGGGTGAAGCAAGACAGGCTCCACTCGCTGATGCGCTCGATGCGCTGCTTACTTCAGTCGATACACTGGCGGGCGAGGGGCTTTGGGGTAATGAAGATGGACGCGCTTTGTCGCGCTTCGTTGAGGATTTGCGTGAGCATGCCCGCGCAGCTGAAACTGTGTTCGATCCTGCTGAACTGCATAAGGTCTTGAGCGAGGCCATGGCGCAAATTGCGGTGAGGCCGCCATATGGTGGGCATCCGCGCGTGGCGATTTATGGTCTGCTCGAATCGCGCATGACAAGGGCTGATTTGGTGATTTGCGGCGGTTTGAACGAGGGCAGTTGGCCGCGTATCCCATCCCCTGATCCGTTGCTTGCTCCGCCAATATTGCGCGCGCTTGGCGTACCGGGAGCCGACTTTCGTATTGGATTGTCTGCGCATGATTTGGCGGGTGCATTGGGTGCCCCGAAAGTCGTTCTCAGCCGCTCTGCGCGCGATGCAGAAGGGCCTGCAATCCCATCACGTTTCCTGCTTCGGGTGGAGGCCTTGCTGGGCGAGTTGCGCGGGAAGCACCAG
>JALZVZ010000183.1 GCA_023299945.1 Altererythrobacter sp.
GTTTTGATGCGTGCGGAGTTTGCGTGAAGCGTCCGGAGCATAGGAATGAGCGATGGCCAAAGCCGCGCTTTGCTTAGCGGGTTTCTGATGTGTAGGAAAATGGGGGTTCAAAAGCTCAGTCTATTCGCTGGGCTTCTACCATTGCGACCAAGCTTTTCCTTAGTCGCTCCCACTCATTCCTTTGCGAAGCAGGCACAGTGTAGCGATAGGCACGGCCGCCAATAATCTCAAAGTGCGTGCAGGCAGTATCGCGCACAGTTTCAGTTGGCTCCTCGCATACTGCCCAGTGATCGAGCGGAATATCTTCCGAAGAATTGGGCCAGAAATAATATGAAAACGAGCGTGTCGGCGATGCTGCTTGATTAAAGCCCTTCGCGCCAGCCATATCTGTTTTTGGTCTCACAGGCCCATGGGTTACAGGGTTCCGATTCCACCCTCCAGATGAACTAGTGGAAGACCCGCCATATTGCTTTACCCCAACGGGCTTGGTTTGATTGCCTTCAGAAACGTAATCCCTTGAAGGGCAATATAGACCCGGAGCGCTTGTGCAGCGAGCCTCGGCGCGTAACCTAGCCACATTGTCACGCTGAACTTTTCTCTCAACAAACTCATCTCGTGAAAACCGTTCAGTATCAATTGCTAGCGCAGAATTGCTGCCAGCATTCGTTTCGAAAGCGGTTAGGATATCAGCTGCATCTATTTCGGCTTGGTGCAAATCAAGTGCATCTCCGACCATTACAGAACCAGACACCTCACACCCGT
The DNA here is from genome assembly GCA_023299945.1 of Altererythrobacter sp. Lineage (GTDB taxonomy): Bacteria > Pseudomonadota > Alphaproteobacteria > Sphingomonadales > Sphingomonadaceae > Erythrobacter. The sequence continues at coordinate 763 of JALZVZ010000183.1, forward strand.
CCAAAATGATCGGTTTGCTTGAAAGTGGCTTCACGCAGGCAGGATAGAGAAGCGATGAAGTTGCGATTCGACTAGTCCCAAGAGGAGTGCCCATGTTCAGTGTCACATTCTCCCAATCGGTTTTGTAGACCGCGCCTTCAAATACCCATTCAAAATGGTCAGGACGCGGCTCCTTCGTCACAATAAAATAGCCAATGCCCGACACCCAAAGGATCGCGAATACGGACGATATCGCTTTAAGAGGTAGACCTCGCCCAAAACGCCTCAAAATCGCGTACAAACAAAACAGAAAGAACAGAAACCAAAACAATATTGAGGCTGCACCGAAGGTCAAAGCGCCATCAAATATATCGGAAGTTGGATGATAATGCGCGCTAACACCAATGGCGATGAACCCATAGCTAAAGAATAGAGCAGCAATTAGGATACTCAGAGCAATACCAATCGCCAACCAATAACGTGGCCGTTCTAATTCTTCACCGATACGGTAATATGCCATTTAAGTTCACCAACATTCTTTGAATAACTTAAATAACGTCAAAACATTGATGATTTGAAAATGTAGTATTCGTCACCTTAGAATTCAGATGCAATTTGCTCAGCACCTCAACACATAGCAACCGAATTATCAGCCTCTGGCATCACGCGGTCGCCGCGGAACAGGCTCTCCATTGGCTCATCCTCGATCCGGACCTCAACCCTTGCCGTCCAAGCCATAATCACCATCCATGGTCGCAGATCTCCTCACCAACCAAAAGAATTTGCACTTTGCCGTTGAAAGCGAGCCCCCCTTGCCCCTAACGCATTAGTCTAGTTTTGCAGAGAATATGGGCTGGCTTTTCTCAGCTCCATCGCAAACCAATGGAGACGGGATATGGCTGCAGCCGAAAATCAAACAGACGCCGCCAAACGCAATCGTTTCACCCGTTTTCTGGACGGTGTGGAATGGCTTGGTAATCTCTTGCCGCATCCTGTGACTTTGTTTGCGATTTTGGCGATTGGTATTGTGCTGCTATCCGGCCTGTTTGGCTGGATGGACGTAGCGGTTACCGACCCTCGCCCTGCTGGCTCAGCGGGCGTTGCAGATGACGGAATGATCCGTGCCGTCAGCCTGATGGATGGCGACGGTATCCGCCGTATCTTCACCGGATTGGTCAGCAATTTCACAGGCTTTGCCCCGCTTGGCGTAGTGCTGGTCGCGATGCTTGGCGTGGGCGTTGCTGAGAAATCCGGCCTATTATCGGCGGCCGTGCGGTCTATGGTGCTGTCTGCGCCGCCGCATATGGTGACGGTCGCCATCGTGTTTGCCGGCATCGTTTCGAACACCGCATCAGAAGTCGGCTATGTCGTCTTGATCCCGCTGGCAGCAGGCATATTCTATGCATTGGGCCGGCATCCATTGGCGGGAATGGCCGCAGCCTTTGCAGGCGTATCGGGCGGCTATAGCGCCAATCTTTTAATCGGTACGATTGATCCATTGCTGGCTGGGATCACCCAAGAAGCGGCGCGTTTGATCGATCCAAGCTATACCGTTGTTGCGACCGCAAACTGGTATTTCATGGTCGCCTCCACATTCCTGATCACGATCATCGGCTCATTGGTGACGATCTTTATCGTTGAGCCAAAGCTGGGCAAATATAATCCCAAAGGCGCAGATCCGACCATTCTTGATGACCGCATGATGGAACCGATTGCGGATAAAGAACGCAAAGGGCTGCGCTGGGCCGGCATTGCGCTACTGGGCGTTTTGGCACTGATGGCGTTGACCCTGCTGCCGGAATGGGGCGTGCTGCGAAACCCTGAGACGGGCGACCGGATCAACTCCCCCTTCTTTAAAGGTTTCGTGGTTTGGATCCTGATTTTCTTTGTCGCAACGGGCTACGCTTATGGCCGCGTGGTTGGCTCTATGAAGACCGACCGTGATGTGATTGACGCGATGGCTGCTGCGCTTGCATCGTTGGGGCTGTATATCGTGCTGGTGTTCTTCGCAGCGCAATTCGTAGCGTTCTTTGGCTGGACCAATCTGGGCGCGATCACGGCAGTCACTGGGTCTCAATTCTTGCTAAACACTGGTTTGACTGGGCCGGCGATCTTTTTCCTGTTCATATTGCTGTGCGCTTTGATCAATCTGTCGCTAGGATCAGCCTCGGCGCAATGGGCGGTCACAGCGCCGATTTTCGTACCGATGCTTATGCTGATCGGATATTCGCCAGAGGTGATCCAAGCCGCTTATCGGATCGGTGATTCCACCACAAATATCATCACGCCCATGATGAGCTATTTTGGCCTCATTCTGGCGTGGGCCACGCGCTATGACAAGAATTTGGGGGTCGGCACATTGATCGCAATGATGCTGCCCTATACGATTTTTTTCCTGATCTTTTGGTCCGCGTTTTTCTACATATGGGTGTTTGCATTGGGCATTCCGGTGGGGCCTGGCTCTCCGACTTATTACACGCCCTGATGCTAAAGTTTGGGACAGATGGCTGCAATTCATCGCAATGACATAGGTAGGTTACGGTGATGCTGCAGCTTGATGGTAAGGCCGTCCCTGTTTGAGCGATGCCGCGCAGGCAGCTGACCGTTAATCTATAAAAGAGGTTCGGTCAGTAAAGACGAATGTGTCTGGAGACACACTCATGAAATTCGTTCAACTACTTTCACGCGGCGGTAATTATTTGGTGGTCACAGATAATGTGGCATGGCTGCGCGCCGCCGCGAATGGTCAGACCACTGTCGGTATCGTCGGGGGGTCTCCATTGGTAGTGGATGGCAATATCGATGAAATAGCCGAAAAGATTCTAGCTGGCTGACAAATAGCGACAGATACGTAGCCTAGCCGGCCCGCTTAACATTTTTCAATAGATTCAATAATTTATTTTAACACTTTGATGTCAGAGCGCTCTGTATGGACGACCCCAAACACGCAGCTATGACGCAGACAGAAAACGCATTGCGCGCCTGTGCGGTGGGCGCGGCATATTTTCTGGCGGCATGTTTCTCTTTCAACCTTGCTATGGGTGTGGGCGGAATTGCCACTATTTGGCCTGCGAGCGGAATTTTCGTATCCGCCTTGCTGCTCGCCCGCCCAGCGCAAACATTGCCGATCGCTTTGGCCGTCGCCTTTGCCAGCATGGCCGCCAATATGATTTACGGCGCGCAGTTTCTTACCGCTGGGGCCTTCACCATCGCCAATATCGCCGAAGGGCTAGTGATTAGCCAATTGGTCATTCGCACATCGGGCGTGCCCAAAACACTGGATGATACACGCTGGCTTGCAACATTTTTCGGCGCGACATTGGCCGGCAGCGCGATGAGCGGGGCCATTGCAGCGGTTCTGGCAAACCAAATTTCTCTGCCATTTTTGATCTCTTGGTTCATCACTGTCTGCCTTGGCACTTTGATCATGACACCTCTGACAGTGGCGATTGCCAATGAACTGCCGATCCGGCGTTCTGATTATTCCGGCGGCGCAGTTATGGGCTTTGTCGTTCTGCTCGTCTGTGTGGCGGCGATCAGCTGGGCTGCGCTATCGTTTCAGGAATCGCGCTTTCTATTCCTACCGGTTATCGGCATCGCTGCAGCGACCTATCAATTCGGGGCGCGCGGGGCCGCATTTAGCATTACTACGATTGCCATAATCGCCACTGTCCACACCGATTTCGGCGGGCCGGTGCTGGGCAATTATGACCTTCAGGCCGACACTTTGTTTCTGCAGTTTTATCTCATCAGCCTGTTGTGTGCGGCATGGCCTTTGGTGGCGCTAATGGCAGAAAAAGAACGGCTGATTGCACAATATGCTGAGACAACGCAGTTGCTGCAATTGGCAGAAAGCACGGCCCAAGTTGGGCATTGGGCCATTGGTTCTGATTATAAATCCCTCATTTGGTCCGAAGAGGTGTCCCGCATGCACGGCGTGACGCCGCAAGACCTCCAGAATGCAGGTGCCCCGTCGCTCGAGGAAAAAACGTCGCTTGAGCTATACCATCCAGAGGATCGTGACCGCGTTCGCGATATATTGCTCGCAGCGATGAACCAGCAGCACGGATTTGCCTATGAAGCGCGCATCGTTCGCCCAGATGGCACGGTTCGCAATGTGTCCAGCGTGGGCCAACCGCGCTATGAGAATGATGGTACTTTTGGCGGCCTGTTCGGTACGCTCCAAGATATTACGCAGCAGGCTGAAACGCTCGAAGAATTGCAGATCGCCCGCAGTGAAGCCCTGCGCGAGGCCAAGACAGCACGCCGCCTGTCAGAGGTTGACGAGCTGACCCAAATTGCCAACCGCCGCAAAGCCCTGAGCCATTTGCGGATCGCGGCAAGGACAGCATGGCGGGCCAATGGACCGCTCACCATTGCCATTTTCGATGTCGATCACTTTAAGGCTGTGAATGATAGGCACGGGCATCACGCTGGTGATAAAGTGCTTAGGCGCATCGCAGCAATTGCATCTGAAGTTTTGCGGCCAACCGATCTGGTCGGCCGGATTGGCGGCGAAGAATTCCTCGTCATTCTGCCCGGAGAAGATGGCAATAGCGCGCACTCCATTATTGAGCGCGTGCGTGAGCGTGTGGAAGCCGAGACATGGGGTCTGAAAGGTCCATCACGCGTCACATTGAGCGCGGGCCTCGCGACATTGAAAGGCACCGAAAATATCGAGGAAGCCCTACAAAAGGCCGATGGCGCGCTTTATAAAGCCAAGCAGGATGGGCGCAATTTGCTGCGCATTGCAGCTTAAGCCACCCAATCCGTCGGCCTATCTTAGACTGACGACATTATCCAATTCAGGCATCACGCGGTCGCCGCGGAACAGGCTTTCCATTGGCTCATCTGCAACCACTATCTGCGCGGCATTGCCAAAGCCGTTAAAGCCGGTGGCCATTGCCGCGCCATATGCGCCCAGCATGCCGATCTCAATATAATCACCCGCCGCAATATCACCGGGCAGCGGGAATGGCCCCGCCATATAATCAGCATCGTCGCAGGTCGGGCCAAAGAAGGCGAAATCTTGAGTGTCTTCGCGGAAACCCTCTGATGCACCGCGCGCAGGGCTGGCCTGCACAGGATAGCGCCAATCGACATGGGCGGCATCATACAGCGCGCCATATGCGCCATCATTGATGAAAAGCTCATCTCCGCGCCGCCTATCAACCTGCACCAATAGGGAGGAATATTCAGACGCCAGCGCCCTGCCCGGCTCGCACCACAATTCGGCATTGTAAGCGATCGGCAAAGCCTCAAAATGCTTTTCAATAATCCGGAAGTAATCCTCAAGCGGAGGCGGTTCCATACCCGGGTAAATGCTGGGGAAACCGCCGCCAATGTCGATCATATCGATCACGACCTGCGCCTCTGCAATCGCAGCGCGCGTGCGGTCAAACCCTTGGACATAGGCAAACGGGCTCATCGCTTGGCTGCCGACATGGAATGTAATACCGAGCCAATCGCTGTGCTGGCGCGCGGCTTGAAGCAATCCGGGCGCTTCGATCAGATCACAGCCAAATTTGCTAGCGAGCGAAAGCTCTGCATATTCCGATGTCACCCGCAGCCGTACAAGCAAGCGCAAGTCAGCCGCTGGCGTTCCATCCTCGCCTGCGCAAGCCGCAACGATCTTATCCAGCTCTTCAGCGGTATCGAGGCAGAAGGTTTTGACGCTGTGCTGATGATAGGCCTCTGCAATCGCCTTGCGGGTCTTGACCGGATGCATGAAGCACATCTGCGCCTTGGGCAGCGTCTCTGCCACCAAACGCACCTCTGTGATCGAGGCGACGTCGTAATGGGTGATCCCATTGTCCCACAACACATTGAGCAAACCGGGCGAAGGATTGGCCTTCACCGCATACATGCACGTGCCAGGAAATTTCTGAGTGAAGAAACGCGCTGCACGCGCAGCGGCATGCGGGCGATTGAGGATCAGTGGTTCTTCGGGTTCTAAATCCCGAATTACGGCCCGGGCGTCAGGATAGATGTACAATGCAAGGGACCCCCAAAAGGTTTATAGTAATGGGCTGCCTTGCATGGGAGACTCAACGGATTTGAGGCGCCGGGGCAGCGAGGAGCGGGATATAGGCCCAAGTCCGCGCTGCGCAAGTAAATTGTGTCATCAGCGCGGCACAATGACGCTGTGCAAATCCATGAAAATTAGAAACCGATTTTGGGAACCTGATCGACAGTGCCCTTCTCGCTTTCATCCAATTCAGAAAATTCAGCCACGGAAAAGCCCAACGCATTGGCGAACAAGATCGCAGGAAAGCTCTCGCGCGCGGTGTTGTAGCGGGACACAGCCGCGTTCAACGCACGGCGTGCAGCGGCAAGTTTGTCTTCTGTTTCAGCAAGCTCGCGCTGCAATTCTTGGAAATTGGTATTGGCTTTAAGATCGGGATAATCCTCGCTCAAAGCCAGCATTTTATCCAGTGCAACACGCAATCCCGCCTCATCGCCAGAGGCAACCGCACCGCTCGCGGCTGTATTGCGCGCGGCGACGACTGCATCCAAAGTCTCTTTTTCATGAGAGGCATAGCCCTTCACCGTCTCCACCAAATTGGGGATCAGATCATGGCGTTGGCGCAATTGCGCGTCGATATCGGCCATGCCTTGCTTCACATTTTGCCGCTGCCCAACCAGCCGGTTGTAAATGCCAATAACCGCCATGCCGATAATCACGACCAATCCCAATATGCCGATAGCGATGAAAGTCATTCTTAATGCCCCTGTTCCTAACCTGTGAGTGAGAGTTTACAGACAAAAGGTTAATGGGCAAACACGCTTAACAAGCATTGGCCAAACATTGGACAAAAGCGCGGCTTTACGAGGGCGAACAAAATGGATCGTGATGCAAATGTCTCGCGCTTAATGGACGGCGATTTGGGCAGTTGGCTCGATGAACAGGCTGGCATGCGCAAGGCGGCCAAGGAAAAAGCCGCCAGCCGTTGGACCATGGCTGCGATGATCGCACTTCCTATTCTGGCGTTCCTCTGGTTTGGCCCAAATTGGGGGACAGGCCTGAAGTTCATGATCACCGGAGCCGCGGCAATTGGTGGCGGAATTTGGGGATACCTGCCGATCGGTGAAGCGAAACGCTCCATCAAAATTGGCATTAACTCTGCAATCGCGCGCGAGCTTGGCCTCAATTACGAACACGATGTCGAGCCGGGCGCGGAATTTGAATTGGCCAAAACATATAATTTGCTGCCCAGTTACAGCCGTTCCAATTTCGAAGACCATTGGTTCGG
>JALZVZ010000184.1 GCA_023299945.1 Altererythrobacter sp.
ATCTATTGGCAGTTCGAAAAGTGGAGACCCACCGCGCTGCTGCCACTCTACAAAACACGCCTGTGACGCCATCTGAGCCATTGCCAATTGGCAAATATTGGCATCCCGTGATGCAACCAATTCCTGCAAAAGCGCAGGCAATGCAGGGTCGACACCTTGGTCAACACCCAATCGCTCGGTCAAAACCCCCTCGACGGCCAGCGCATAGCAGTGGTTAACCAATCCGCCGCTGTCCGCAAGCATAGCCCCTAGCGCAGAAGCATCAACATGCTCTTTCCTATCAAAGGTCAACACACAAAGTTGGTGCGCTATTGCATCAATGGCTCCACGCATTCGAGCAATTACATCATCACCAATTAGCGCCTGCCCTTGATTGGCAAGCATGTGCGAAACAATAGGAATTACGCCCGCAAGAGCACGATCATCGCTCGCCAAATTGGCGCACAATGCAGCCGTCATCTCGGCTTCATCTAAGGTTTCAGCGCCTTGTCTGGTCATCGTCTCTGGCTTGGCCAATCTAAGTTGAGCGCAAATTCGCTTTGCCCTCTTCGCATATTAGCGCAAAGGCGAGCATAGCGAGGGCGAGAGTGGCCAATATTGGGACAATTGCGTCCCAAAACATTCCAACCGTCAGGCCGAGTGTCAAGAAAACGCGATCTTGCCAAAAATCTTGCAACATGGGCAAGTTACAGCGCAGCGCCGTTAGACCTGCGACCCTGATCAAACCGATTGCAATAGGCACTAAAGCAAGCGCAGTCCAAGTCGCGGGCCATAGGCTTAGAGATAAGACTGTAACGATAGAAAGATCAAACATGACATTGAATATGTTTGATTTAATTGCAACCTGAGGTCCACCATCAAGACTCACTAAAAGAGCGTCAATCGCGTTCAATTTGGCAAATAGAAAGGCTGCAAAAACCAAAAGCAAACCGCCTATTGTGGCTTGACCAAAGGCAGCCAGCGTCACGGCCCCGATTGCAAGGACGGTGCCAGCGATCGTTAGTCCGCCGCCCCACCCCAGCGCTTTGGGCATCATTGACTTCACGGCCAAGCCCGCAAGTTTTGTGCCCGGCCCTGCCCAGCTGCGCTCATGCAAAGCGTTATTTAGGATCACTGCCTCGCGCTTCGCCAAAGCCTCGGCATCGTCAATCCGCATTATAGTACCTGCCGATAGATGATCAGCACCCAAAGCGCTCAATGGAACACGAGCCTGTAAAGCCAACCTTAAAAGTAAGCTTGCTGTATCACTATCTGACGGCAAATCGGCCAGCTTTTCTGCAACATCTGCGCGGCTAATAAGCAATCCGCCCCAGGCCCATGTGGCATCAATTCTTTCAAGCCCGATGCTCACCCCTGCTTCAGCAGGCACCACCAAAATGCCGCATTCATTCGATATTTCAGAGGCAATCGCCAGACGGTCAATCAAGACCCCGTCTTGAAATACAATCAGTTCGTGATCTGCAACAAGCAAACCTGCTAGAGCCAAATGACCAGAGATAAGGTGAAAATCGACATTTCGTTTTTCAGCTTCATGCTGAAGCGAAAGTATCTCAGCAGCTTGAACGCTGGCCAAGCAGACAATGCGTTCAGCGCCTAATTCACACGCGCGATCAAATTGCGCAGCCAGCACTGTCCGCCCGAGAAACGGCGAAAGCGCGGCAAGGCCGCCATTTGTTGCAGGCCTAACAGCCGAAAGAAGTGCAATACGCAAAGTGAGGACAATCCTTCTCGCTCAGCAAGGAAGTATATGTCTATGCGCTTAGGCACTCACATGCCAAGTGCTGCAGCGGCCAATTAGCCTTGGCTGACAGCGAAATCTGTGAGGAAAGTTTCAATTTTGCGAATGATCACTGGTTCACCCGGCGCACTGGTCAACGCCTCTTCGGTCAGAATCAACAATTGCTCGGCATGAAAACTGGCTGCAAGTCCCTTCAAGCGCATGGCAGCAACATCCCAATTACCGTCGCAACGCGCCCTTTTAAGCAAATCCAATTGCTTTTTTGCACTTTGCAAGAATGCCTCGCGCAACTCTGCGATGAGCGCAGGATCTTCACCTGCCGCCGCTGCTAAAGTCGCATCAAGAGCACCGCTTTCATAAGCCATTTGACCCCCTTAACCTTGAGAACGTTAAAGCGGGTTTAACCTTGTGGAAAAGATGGTAATATCACCCCATGACCGAGGGATCTCATATTAGGGCTGTGGCCCAAGAAGACGCGCAAGAAGCGCTGGCGAACTCCAAAACTGCTACTGGCGATGAGCCCTTGGCGTTGGAAGATGATTGGATGGAAGACGCATCTGATTGGGATGCGGAAGATGCGGATTTCCTCGCTGAAACGCCCGATCGCAGCTGGATACTGCCCGCCCTAGCTGTGACAACAATCGCAGGTTGGACTGGATTGTTTGCGTGGTCGATTTACACAAAGGCCCTTGGCGGTGCCGGTGTTGATCAATGGATAGGATGGATGAGCACATGGTCCCTGCCGGTGTTGCTGATTTGCACCATTTGGCTGCTAGCGATGCGCAATTCCAAGGTCGAGGCACAGCGTTTCTCCGATACGGCCAGCCAATTGGGCCACGAGACATCCGATCTTGAAGCCAAGCTGGGCACGATCAATCGTGAACTTAGCCTAGCGCGCGAATTTTTGGGCACGCAAACCCGCGAATTGGAATATTTTGGTCGCAGTGCTGCTGAAAATCTTTCTACCCACGCTGGTACATTACAAGGCCTGATCCAGAGCAATGGCGATCAAGTCAAAGCCATTGCAGCAGTCAGCGAAAGCGCGCTCGATAATATGGAAAAACTGCGTGATGATTTGCCAGTAGTGGCGACAGCAGCCCGAGACGTATCCAACCAAATTGGCAATGCAGGCAACACAGCCGAAACCCAGTTGACTACCCTCATTAACGGTTTTGAACGTTTGAATGAATTTGGCGGGGCAAGTGACCGGCAAGTCAATGCGATAACAGCAAAACTTGACCAAGCTTTGGGCGAATTTGAAGCGCAACTTGGCAAGCTCGATAAAATGTCCAATGCTCGTTTTGATACACTAAAAGCGAAAAGCAAAGCGTTCCGAAACGAACTCGACAACCGCGAAGTGGATACGCTGGCCGCGATGCAGCGCCGCGCCGATGATGTGAAGAACCGCGTAAACGAAGTCATGGACGAGTTTCATGCCCAAGAAGAAAAGTCACTCGACCTGCTCAAATCGCGCATCTCTTCAATGAAGGACGAAAGCGGTGAAATTGGCGACGC
>JALZVZ010000185.1 GCA_023299945.1 Altererythrobacter sp.
CCGCCTGCACGCCGCCCTTCGAGCTGGGCGGGGATGACCCGCGTGTCATTGAATACAAGCACATCATTGGAGCTGAGCATATACGGCAGATCGCGCACGCCCCTGTCATCAAATGCGCCCTCGCTCGGCACATATAACATACGCGCAGCATCACGCGGCCGCACGGGCCGCAGGGCTATCCGCTCTGGTGGGAGCTCAAAATCGAAAAGGTCAACGCGCATGGCTGCCCGCCCATAAAACGCAGCATTCCAATTGGCCAGAACTACTGGCCGAAAAGACTAGCTAATCGGCGAACTCAAATCGTCGAGCGTAACCTCGGACTGAATTTGCGGCGCTTGCCTTGGCGCAGGACGCGGCTTGCCCTCGGACGCAAGTGACGCCTGCAAAATCAGCGTTGGTTTTGCAGGTGGCTCGCCCTTATTGATCGCATCAACTCCAGCCATATTGGAAATAACGCGGCCAAAATTAGTGTAGCGTTTGTCGAGGGAGAAGCGGGGATAGAAAACGATAAAAAACTGGCTGTTCGCGCTGTCTTCACCGGTTGCACGCGCCATGGAAACGGTTCCACGCACATGCGGCATCGAGTTAAATTCTTCCGCAAGGTCCGGCATCGCGGAACCGCCCTGGCCGGTGCCAGTAGGATCGCCCCCCTGAGCCATAAAACCGTCGATCACGCGGTGGAAAATAACCCCGTTGTAAAAGTTCTGCTTGGTTAGCTGTTTGATCCGGTCGATATGCGCGGGCGCCCATTCGGGCATCAAACGGATCGCGACACGCTCTCCATTGGACAGGTCGAGCAGCCACACATTCTCAGGGTTAACTGATTGATCAAAATTGATCGGCGGAAAACTGCGCTTTGGCTTGGGCGCTTCAACAGGAGCTTGCGCCACATCGGCAACCGATGCTGCGGCATCTTTTGCGGCTTCCACCACACTATCTGGTGCGGGGTTGGTTTGCGCGTAGATGGTTTGCGGTGCGGCCAAAATCAGCAAGGAAGCTGCTGCAGCGAGAGTGGTTTTCAGCATAGTAACCTTTGAATGTTTTATCATGTTGCATTCGGCCTAGCGGCGGCAGGCTGACACTTCAATGAATGAACAGTTGGCCGCGCACAGCTAAGCACAAAATCTGGTGTCAGTAATCGCCCAACAGGCCTTTTTCCGCGACCCTTTTATCCACATCGGCGCGGACTGCTGGACTAACAAAAGGCGTAATATCCCCGCCAAATAGCGCGATCTCTTTAACCAGTTTCGAGGCAATTGGCTGAAGCGAAACATCCGCCATCAGAAAAACTGTCTCAATTTCATCATCAAGTTGTTGGTTCATACCCGCCATCTGATACTCATATTCAAAATCGGCGACAGCGCGCAGGCCGCGTATCAGGACATTTGCGCCCTGTTTGCGCGCGAATTTGACGAGCAATGCGTTAAATCCAACCACTTCAACATTGCCAAGGTTGAGTTCTGCAACCTCGCGTTCAACCATGGAGAGCCGTTCCTCGGTTGAAAACATAGGGTTTTTTGAAGGGTTGGTGGTTACCCCAAGGATGAGCTTGTCCACCAGCGTTGAGCCGCGCCGAATAATATCGGCATGGCCCAATGTTATCGGATCAAAAGTTCCGGGGTAAATTCCAATGCGCTGTGTCATGTTTCTGAATCTAGCCACTCTATCGTCATATTATTCCAATCGAAAACCAACTCATCTCTAGAGCCAGCCTTCAACTCTCTTCCTAAGGCGTTTTCGTTCCCAACATATCCTGCTGCCAGTGCGGCCTTGTGCATCTCGTTCATGCATTCAGCATTCGCAGAGTACGTGTAATGATCAAAATAATCTACAGTCACATTCCAAACATCGTCTCGATCCACGGTCTCAAGCTTCAATTCGTCGCATTGCGTAAGTTTTAAAATTCCATCTGGAATGGGAGCACTTGATTGACAGGCGACAAGAGGAAGCGCGAACGAAACACAAAGAACCTTCGCTGCTAAATTCACTACCGATCCCTCTCCACAATAAACCGAGCCAACGCGCGCAACAGCTCTGCCTCCTCGCCGTGGCTTGCCAAATGCGCCACGGCTTGATCCGCCAATGCATCGGCTTGCTCGCGCGCTTTTTCTGCCCCCATCAAAGTCACAAAGGTTTGCTTGCCTTGTATCTCGTCTTTGCGAAGCGCTTTGCCTGCTTTGGCCTCATCACCTGATACATCAAGCAGGTCATCTGCAATCTGGAACGCCAAACCAATATCGCGTGCATAGGCGCGCAAATGCCCTCTGCCTTCTGGTGCAATTTTGCCGAGCACAGCGCCCATTTCTACAGATGCGGCGAGCAAAGCGCCAGTTTTCAGCTGCTGAAGGCGAGTGATGGAGCGCAGATCATAGTCTGATTTCTCCGCCTCCATATCCATCATTTGGCCGCCCGCCATGCCGTTCATCCCGCTGGCCGAGGCAAGTGTTGCGATCATTTCTGCGCGGGTAAAGGGATCTGAGCTGATGGCGGGATCGGACAAGATTTCGAACGCCAAGGCATGCAGCGAATCGCCTGCTAGTACAGCTGTCGCCTCGTCGAAGGCCTTGTGCACTGTGGGCTTGCCGTGCCGCAGATCATCATCATCCATGCAGGGCAAATCATCATGGATTAGCGAATAAACATGGATTGCCTCCACTGCGCAGCCAGCCCGCAATGCGGTATCACGGTCAACGCCGTAAAGCTCAGCTGTGGCCACCAACAACAATGGCCGCACACGCTTACCGCCGCCAATTGCGGCATACCGCATCGCCTCAACCAGTGGCGCACGTGTATCATCGGGCACTGGTAGAAACGCATCAAAAACCGAATCCACCTCGCGTTGGACCTGCGCCAACTGCTCGCTGAGCAAAGAGCTACTCACGTCGCGTAGCATTCTGCTCAATTGCCTGCGTCAAAAGGTTTTGTGCCGGTCGCAACACCGTCTTTATCTGCGACTATTTGCTCAATCCTAGCCTGTGCTGAATCAAGCCGCGCTTGGCATTGTTTGCGCAAGACTTCGCCCTTTTCATATAAGGCAATAGATTGGTCTAGCGGAACGCTGCCGCTTTCCAATTGTTGCACAATCTCTTCCAAAGCGCTCAGAGCGTGTTCAAAGCTCAACTCAGAATTGTCAGTGCCGGAATCAGAAATTGGATTACCCTTCCATTTAAAGAGCTTTTAGCATTGACCCTGCGATCCCAGTCGGTCAAGCCTGTGATCAACAGGGGCATCAATAAGGAGAGTGATAGCCCATATGTTTATCGGACATTTTGCCCCGGCCTTTGCCGCCGCTGCCCTAACAGAGCGCGCGCCCAAATTGGCTGTTTTGTTTATTGCCGCACAATTGGTAGATTGGGCGTTCTTCGCCTTTACGCTCGTTGGTATTGAGAACATGCGCATCGATCCCAGCATAACTGTGATGGTGCCGTTTGACCTCTATGACATGCCCTACACGCATTCTCTGCTCGGCAGTTTCGTGTTTGCAGTTATGTTCGGAATGCTGATTTGGGGTCTATCGCGTAATGTACTTGCAGGAATTTTGGCGGGCGGCGTTGTCGTCAGCCATTGGATTCTCGATCTGCTCGTCCATGCGCCCGATCTTACGATTGCGGGCGGAGCGCATAAAGTCGGGCTTGGCCTTTGGAATTATCCATTGATCGCTATCCCGCTGGAATTGGTCATTACATTGCTGGCCTTTTATTGGTTTATCCGCACCACCAAAGGCCCGATTGGCCCGCCAGCAGTGTTGCTGGGCGTGATGCTCGTCTTTCAAGCCATCAATTGGTTTGGCCCTGCACCAGCTGAAATGTCCTCTGCGGTTTCGCTGACATCTTTGCTGGCGTTTGGAATTATCACAGCACTGGCGTGGTGGGTTGGGCAAAACCGGCGGCATAAGCGCGCTCGGGGCTAGCGAGGGCAGACACGGCTCGCTAAAGGCAAAGCCATGTCTCAAAACACACCTGAAATTACGCCCGAAGTTGTCGAGCAGCACGGCTTCTCTCCTGAAGAGTACGAACAAGTCCTCAAATCACTTGGCCGCACGCCCAATATGGTGGAGCTGGGCATATTTTCCGTTATGTGGTCGGAGCATTGCAGCTATAAATCGTCACGCTTCCATCTGAAGAAGTTGCCCACCGAAGCACCTTGGGTGATTTGTGGCCCCGGCGAAAATGCTGGCGTGATCGACATCGGCGACAATCAGGCCTGTATCTTCAAGATGGAGAGCCACAATCACCCGTCTTATATTGAGCCATACCAAGGTGCAGCCACCGGCGTTGGCGGCATTTTGCGCGATGTGTTCACCATGGGCGCACGGCCTGTGGCCAACGCCAATGCTTTGCGATTTGGCCGTCCAGAACATCCTAAGATGCAGCATTTGGTCAAGGGCGTGGTGTCCGGCATTGGCGGCTATGGCAATTGCGTGGGCGTGCCAACCGTTGCCGGCGAGACGAATTTTCACCCCGCATATGATGGCAATATCCTTGTGAATGCGATGACCGTTGGCGTGGCGGATCAGGATAAGATTTTCTATTCTGCGGCAACCGGCGTCGGTAACCCAATTGTCTATGTGGGTTCCAAAACGGGCCGCGATGGTATCCACGGCGCGACCATGGCAAGCGCAGATTTCGGCGAGGATACAGAAGCCAAGCGCCCCACCGTGCAAGTCGGTGACCCCTTCACTGAAAAGCTGCTGATCGAAGCGTGCCTTGAGCTGATGAGCACAGACGCCATCGTTGCGATCCAGGATATGGGCGCGGCGGGCCTCACATCCTCCAGCGTGGAGATGGCGACCAATGGCAAATGCGGCATCCGGCTCGACATGGATATGGTGCCCTGCCGCGAGGAAGGCATGACGCCTTACGAAATGATGCTGTCCGAAAGCCAAGAGCGCATGCTGATGGTGCTGAAGCCGGGCAAAGAAGCGATGGCGGCGGAGATTTTCAAGAAGTGGGAATTGGACTTTGCCGTTATTGGCGAAGTCACAGACACCCATGAAGATGGCGGCCATATGGTGCTCACTTTCGGCGGTGAAGTCGTTTGCGATATTCCGCTTGGCCCACTGGCGGCAGACGCGCCGGAATATGAGCGTCCTTATCTCTCCAAGGAAGAATATAAGACTTGGGCTAAGGTCAAACCGCTCGGCGACATTCCTGAAAGCACAGATATTGGTGCGGATTTGCTCAAGATGATGGCGAGCCCTGCCCTTGCCTCACGCCGCTGGATTTCAGAGCAATATGATAGCCAAGTGATGGGCGACACGCTGCAAACAGGCGGCGATGCGGGCGTGGTGCGCGTTCACGGCACGAAAAAGGCGCTGGCGATCAGCACCGATTGCACCCCGCGCTATGTCTATGCCGACCCATATGAAGGCGGCAAACAAGCGGTTGCAGAAGCCTACCGCAACCTATGCGCGGTGGGCGCGCGGCCTTTGGCGATCACCAATTGCCTAAATTTCGGTAACCCTCAGCGGCCCGAGATTATGGCGCAATTTGTGCATGCTTTGGAAGGCATGGGCGACGCCTGCCGCGCGCTCGATTTCCCCATCGTGTCGGGCAATGTCTCGCTGTATAATGAGAGCAAGGCCACCGGCGGCGGCAGCGCGATCCTGCCCACGCCGGCCATTGGCGGGGTCGGCATTATCGACGATTACACCAAGATGATGACGATGGGTTTTAAAGATCTCAAAAAATCGCAAAGCGTTTTCTTGCTAGGCAAAACAGGCAATCATCTGGGTCAATCAACATATCTGCGCGAAATTCATGATGTTGAGGCTGCTGCTCCGCCCCGTGTCGACCTCGAAGCAGAACTGTTGGCTGGCAAAGTCATCCGCGAACTGATTGAAACGGCGCTGGTCACATCCGTCCATGACGTCTCCGATGGAGGCATTGCCGTTACATTGGCTGAAATGGCTCTGGCTGGTGAAACAGGAGCCTTGATACAAGTGCCTGCTGGCGGTGAACTGCAGCAGCCGGAGCTATGGTTTAGCGAAGAGCAAGGCTGTTATGTCGTCGCTACGCATGATCCCGATGCTCTAAAGGCGATGGTCAGCGACCGGATCCCTGTGCAGAAGTTGGGAGCCGTGAATAGCGTATTCAAAGAAGGTCGGAAAAACACTGACACCGATATGGCATTGCATTTCGATGGAGATACCACCTCCAATTTCTCACTAGAGCACCTGCAAAGCCATATCACATTTGGCCAACTGCGTGAGGCGCATGCCAGCTTCTTCCGTGATTGGATGGAAGCATAGAGCTTCTCCAACCCATCCTCCACTATGGTGGGCATTGGGTCGCGCCATTCCTTATCGCCGCAATCATTTGGCGCGCACGTTGGAAAGTCGCAGGGCTCGTCATAGCCAGCGCAAACCTCATCGACCTCGACCATTTGTTGGCCGATCCGATATTTGATCCGAACCGCTGCTCCATCGGTTTTCACTATCTGCATGGATGGGAAGCGGCGACCCTCTACGTCCTAATGCTCGGTGTACCAAAGTGGTGGGTGCGAGCATTCGCCATAGGGGCGCTATGGCACCTCGCCGTTGATTATGGTGATTGCCAGATGATGGGGCTATGACCGGCCTATGACCGCTGAACATCCCGACAAGCCGCTCGCCATCAAACTCAATCTGCGCGATGGGCAAGTGTGCTGGTTTGACGCAATGCCGGATCACATTATCGATGAGATCGACGAATATGCCCTGGAGCTCAGCTTTATCGCAGACTTAAGCGAAATACGCCTAGGCGGGTTGGATGCCGCGCATATATTCGTAACCGACGCCGCAGACCTTGACGGCAAACTAACCGATCTGCGCGTCAAGCTCGCCAAAGATGGCCACGTCTGGGTCAGCTGGCAAAACGCCGGCGCTTTGGATGCCATTGCTGTTCAAACACTCGGAAAAGCCTCAGGTTTGATACAGACAAAAGAGCTTAAGTTAGACGTTGATTGGTCTGCCTTGAAATTCGTGATCCCAAAAGCTGACCGCTAAAAAATCAGGCGGCCTGTTGCGCGGCCGAAATATCCAGCTCATTTTCGCCATAACCATCGGCCTCTAACTGGGCCAAGCATTTGCGGTAGAGCACAGGCACACCAATGTTCAGCTGCTTGCGCACTTCATCAATATCGCTGCGCATCACAGCCTCGACATCCATATGCGCCAGCTTCGCAGCAGCCTTGCCCAAATCGCGGCCTTCACGGATTGCGCCATAGAGCGGCGCAGACGTTCCGGTCACCATCTTGATCTGGCGCGCGGCCGCATAGGCAATGAATTTCACGCCGAGATTTTGGTTCTGCTCAAAGCTAAAGCCGAGCAGCGCCGCCTCGCCCAAGGCATCACGGCCATAAGTCGTCAGCACGTGGAACAAATCATGCGTGTCACGCAGGCGGCACAAATACCATTCCAACTGATCCTTGGGGCGTTCTTCGCGGGGCTTCCAATCGTAACTTTCCTCGAGCAGGCCGTTTGCCGTCAGCCCTTCACGCTTCATAAACCGCATATAATGCTGTGCGACGGTGTTCGGTCCGCAGTCGGTCCAACGCGCATGATCATCCAGCATGTCGGCCAGCGCCGTTTTGCTTTCACGTTGGATGAAATCTTGCGCGGTTGGAGTGGGGATGAATGCCTTGGCTTGATCTAAGACTTTTCGGCCCGCAAGC
>JALZVZ010000186.1 GCA_023299945.1 Altererythrobacter sp.
ACCAGTGGCGGGCTGGGTGCGGCATTGTTCTGGCCCTTCGACAATTCCCGCATCTTTGCGCCTTATACGCCGGTGCGTGTCTCGCCGATTGGCGCGGATTTCTTCTCTGCAAGGGGCGTGGTCACTCTGGTGTCGGAGGCGAAGTGGATTTGGCTGCCCTGCGCGATGCTGGCTGTGACAGGATGGGGATTGCGTAAAGCGGCTGGACAGGCGGGCGAGCGATGAAGAACGGGCCCCTCCTCACCGCTTTGCTTGCGGCCCTTGCGATCCTCGCTTTTGCAGGCAATTCGTTGCTTGCGCGCGCAGCGTTGGCAGATGGTGCGATTGAGGCGGGCGCTTTTTCCGCGATCAGACTGGCGGCAGGCGCGCTGGTCTTGCTGCCATTTTTGGGTAGGCGTCCCAGTTTCAAAGATGCACCCGGTGCTCTGGCGCTGGCAGTGTATGTTGCGGGATTTTCGCTGGCCTATCTCAGCCTTGGCGCAGCGATCGGCGCAATGATCCTGTTTGCCTGTGTGCAAGTGACGATCATTACCGTGGGTTATGTGCGCGGCGAAGGCCTTAGCGTGATGGGCTGGATTGGCCTTATGATTGCGATAGGCGGTTTGGTTTTGCTGCTCGCTCCCGGATCTCAGGGCGCAGGAGAGCCCGTGGGCCTTGGCGCAGCTGTGATGATGGGTGTCGCGGGCATCGCTTGGGGCGCATACACAGTGATCGGGCGGGGAAGCGGCGATGCGACCGGCAGCACCGCGCGCAATTTCCTGCTGGCCGCGCCTTTGGTTTTGCCGATGTTGCTGCTCGATAGCGCGGTGCCAAGCTGGCATGGCGTAATGCTGGCGGTGATCGCTGGCGCGCTGACATCGGGATTGGGCTATGTCATTTGGTACAAGGTGACACCGCGCCTTGGCCTAGCCACGGTCGCCAGCGTGCAATTGGCGACGCCGGTTGTTGCCGCGATTGGCGGCGTGCTTGTGCTGAGCGAGCCGCTTGATTGGAGGCTGATTGTGGGCGGCGCATTGATTGTGGGCGGGATTGTGCTGACAATACGCAAACCATGACGCGAGCCATAAGCCGTTTCGTGATGGGCAATTGCACAATGATGGGCGTGGGTGCATGATTGCTCGCGAAAGACACAAGGGACCTGCGAAGCTATGAGTTGGGATGAATATTTTGCCGATGACGCAGGCGTTGCCGAGGCAGAAACGCGCGGCAAAAAACGCAATGTTACCGTGGGCTGGACGGTGCGCTGGAAGCTGGGCGCTGATACGATTTGGGCCCCGCCAAAGACATTCTCCCGCAGCGACCCGAAGGCGACCAGCGGCAAAAGCATCCAAGCGTGCCCCGCCGCGATTGACTTTGATCGGCGGCATTTTGTTGTGCCGTGTCCAGTGGATTTAACCCTTGCGTTTAAACGGCAAGCCAACGGCCAATTGCAGCTAACCGATGCAGATGGCGAGGGGTCGGGCATGCGCCCGCAAGGCCGCGCCAACCTGTTCCAAGTCCAGCCTCCATCCGAATGGCGCCACCCAGAACGCCCGATTATCCAGTTTACTGCGCCCTATGTCTTTGTGGCTGATGAGCCGTGCTTTGTTGTGCAAACTGCGCCGCATTTGCATTGGTTCCCGACACAGCGTCCAGGCTTACAAATGGGCGGGCGTTATCCGGTGCATATTTGGCCGCGGCCTATGGCTTGGGCGTTTGAGTGGTATGATCTGGATCAGCCATTGGTGCTGAAACGCGGCGACCCGTGGTTCTATGTGCATTTTGAGACGGAAAATCCGGCGGCGCATGTGCGGCTGGTGGAGCAGGAAATGACCGATGAGCTGGAGGCATATCTCGATAGCATCATCGATGTGTCGAACTATGTGAATAAGACCTATTCGCTGTTTGGTGAGGCGCAGCGCATCCGGCCTGCGACGCTTTTGAAGCCCAAAGCATAGTCTGATGCGCCCCTGACGTTACGGCACGCAGGCCTGATAAAACTGCGCTTGCGTAAGCCGTCATTGTGCGTAACTCTCTCTTTCAAATATCACTTTGGAAGAGGAATAAACGCCCATGAAAACCGCCATCACCGAAATGTTCGGCATCCAGCATCCCATCATCCAAGGCGGCATGCATTATGTCGGCTTTGCGGAAATGGCTGCGGCTGTCTCCAATGCGGGCGGCCTTGGCATTATCACTGCGCTGACGCAAAAAACGCCGGCTGATCTCGCCAATGAAATCGCGCGCTGCAAGGATATGACTGACAAGCCAATCGGCGTAAACGTTACATTCCTGCCGACAGTCAACGCGCCGGATTATCCCGCGATCATCAAAGCGATCATCGATGGCGGCGTGACTGTGGTTGAGACCGCTGGCAACAATCCGGTCGCCGTTCTGCCTCACCTGAAAGAAGCAGGCATCAAAGTGATCCACAAATGCACCGCAGTGCGCCACGCGCTTAAAGCGCAGAGCATCGGCTGCGATGCAGTGTCGGTTGACGGTTTTGAATGCGGCGGCCACCCGGGCGAGGATGACATTCCCAACTTTATCCTGCTGCCGCGCGCAGCGGACGAGTTGGAGATACCTTTCGTATCATCGGGCGGTATGGCTGACGGGCGCAGCCTTGTGGCGTCGCTCGCGATGGGCGCGCAGGGCATGAATATGGGCACGCGCTTTATCGCAACCAAAGAAGCGCCTGTGCACGAAAATGTGAAGAAGGCGATTGTTGCTGCATCCGAATTGGATACCCGCCTTGTGATGCGTCCATTGCGCAATACAGAGCGCGTTATGACCAATGATGCTGTCGAAGAATTGCTCAAGATCGAAAAAGAAAAGGGCGCTGATCTCAAATTCGAAGACGTTATCGAACAGGTTGCAGGCGTCTATCCGCGGATTATGATGGAAGGCGAAATGGATGCTGGCGCGTGGAGCTGCGGCATGGTCGCAGGCCTGATCAATGACATTCCAACCTGTCAGGAATTGATCGACAGCATCATGAGCGAGGCAGATGCAATCCTTGCGCGGATGAATGGTTTGAACGCGGCCTAAGGCCGCTTTTAAACTACCAAATCATCCCATCGGCGATGGCTTTTGCCTCAGCTTGCGTCGTTTTCCGCCCCAATATTGCATTGCGGTGCGGAAAGCGGCCAAAGCGGGCGATGGCATCGCGGTGATGGCGCGCAAACGGCACATTGCCGGGCAAATGCGCGGTGAAATAGGCAATGCTGGCATCTTGGTCGGCCAAGCTCTCGCTATGCATCAAAGGCATGGCGACAAATTGCCGCGCATCATCAGATAGGCCGTCATCCCAGTCCTTTGCTATGACAGCTTTTGCGATTTCCAATGCCAGCGCATCATTTGCAAAAGCCAATGGTGTGCCCCGGTGGATATTGCGCGACACTTGATCGAACAGCAGGATCGCTGCCTGCGCTGTGCCTGCATCATCCAAAAAATACGCGGCAGGAAATGTGCCCTGCCGCGCCAATTCATCTTCAAAGTGAGAGCTTAAAAGCGCATCGACATTGTTGCTGCTTTGAAACCAATTTTGCGGTCCCAATTGCCGGAACCAAACATCCAAGAGGGCGCTGGCCCATTCGGGTGTTTTCGCCATGGCCGTGACCAATCAGCTGTCTTTTTTCACGCGCGTGTAAGGGATGAATTCCGCCAGAAAGACATTGCCTGTATAAATGCCGGTCGTATTGTCGATTGTGGTCACAATATCGGTTTTGCACACTTGCGAGCCAAAGCGGCGGGTGACCATCACATCGCGGTCATCAATGCGATCAGGCCTCTGGGTGTAATTGACATAGATTGTTTTGCCGCGGCCATAAACGATGGCCGTGTCATCAATCACTTGCACCTGGTCATTTCTGCGAGAGCGAATGCAGCTAACCGGTTCACCGGCTTCGCGGCCATCGAGCAATTTGGCGAGACGGGTGTCCCCCTTGCTCAGTTCCGTTTGAGTATCGGCGTCTGCGCCTTCGCGCTCATCGGCGATAACTACGGCGGGGGCAGATAGCGCGAGTGCGCAGGCCGTGATGGCGATGCTTTTAGCAATATGCATATTTCTTCTCCACAAAGTCTGACCGTCATCAAAGAGATTAACACACTATTCTGAACTGGTCATGACCGGCATTTGCGCCCCTTAATTGCACGGGGCCAAATGGCTTAAACGTCTGCTGGGCCACCCTTGAGGACAAAGCGTTTGTCGCAATAGCCGCATTCCGCCATGCCGCTGGCATCAATTTCAAGGAAAACGCGCGGATGGCCAAGGGCTGCGGGACGGTAATTATCGCCCCCCCTAATTGCGCTGGAGCCATCACAGCTCACGCGTTTGCTGGTGACCAATACGGTCTCTGGAGAAATTGGGTTTTGCTCGTCGCTCATACATTAGCCGATAGGCTGCTGCTGCGCGCTTTTCAATCGCTGTTTACGCCTATTGCCAATCGAGCACGGCCCCAGCGGTGCCGAGCGACGGTGCCCCTAATTGCGCTTCAGGCTTGCGCGGTCAGCATGCGCGGTTAAAGCGTTTCCTATGGCAACGCAAATCGACAACACACCCGCAATCAGCATCCGCGATATGGTCAAACGCTATGCTGCACCTGATGGCGGCGAAGGCAAATTGGCGCTTAATGGCGTCAGCTTTGACGTACCGCAGGGCGGAATTTTCGGACTGCTCGGCCCCAATGGCGCAGGCAAATCGACGATCATCAATATCTTGGCCGGGCTGGTGAATAAGACCAGCGGCAGCGCAGAGATTTGGGGTTTCGACATTGATAGCCAGCGCCGCAATGCCAAGCGCGCGATTGGGATTGTCCCACAGGAAATCGTATTCGATCCGTTTTTTACCCCGTTTGAAGTGCTGGAAAACCAAGCCGGTTTTTACGGCGTGGCCAAGCATTTGCGCCGCAGCGAGGCATTGCTGGAGGCAGTGCGTCTGGCCGACAAACGCGATGCCTATGCCCGCACATTGTCAGGCGGCATGAAGCGGCGGCTGCTGATTGCCAAGGCGATGGTCCATTCCCCGCCGATCCTCGTTTTGGATGAGCCGACAGCAGGCGTTGATGTTGAGCTGCGTAAGCAATTGTGGGATCTGGTCACAGAGCTGAATAATGACGGCGTCACAGTCGTTCTCACCACGCATTATCTGGAAGAGGCCGAGGAATTGTGTGACCGCATTGCGATCATCAATCACGGCACATGCATTGCCAATAAGCCGACCCGCGAACTGGTGGATATGGCGCGCGAGAAAATCGTCGCCGTCACCGTCGGCAAGGACTTGTCTGATGCGCCTGCGCATGAAGCCTTCACCAAGGTGGTGATGTCGGGGCAGCGCGGGGTTGAGGTGACCTATGATAAGGACAAGCTCACCGCTGGCCAAGTGCTGGGTATTTTGCACGAGCAAGGCTTGGTCGTCGAGGATGTTACCACCCGCGAAGCTGATCTGGAGGATGTGTTCCTCCAACTGACGAAAGCGGCAAATGCGGAAGAAGCAGCGTAAATGCTATTGATTGTTGGAACATTCCGCCTGCCGCCTGAAATGATCGAAGAGGCATGGGCGGTGATGCAGGAAATGGTCGAATCCAGCTTGGAAGAAGACGGCTGTATCGCCTATTCCTATGCCCATGACATGCTGGAGCCGGGCCTGATCCGCGTGAATGAAGCATGGCACGATGCGGATGCACTGGCGCAGCATATGGCTTCGGAACATTTGGAAGAATGGCGCGCCAATTGGGACCGCTTGGGCATTCACGACCGTGATCTTGTGCAATTTAGCGCGAGCAATCCGAAGCCGATATAACCTGTTAGGGAAAAGGTAAGCGCATGATCCATCAAGCACGATTAGCGGCGTTGGCGGCACTGGCTTTGGCTGGTTGCAATGCAGCTGGCGCAAGCGGAACGGAGCAAGCTGATGCAGGCGTTGGCGTTGTTCCCCGTGCTGAGCAACCCGCAAAATGTCCTAGTGAGGGTGCGGCCTTGCAAGTGTTGGGCTCTGGCGGTCCGATTGCCGAGACTGACCGTGCGGGCACATCCTATTTGCTGTGGGTCGACGGTAAGCCGAGCCTGCTGATTGACGCAGGTGCAGGTTCCTTCCTCAGGTTCGCGCAAGCGGGCGGCAAGCTTGCTCATCTTGATGCGATCCTGCTCACTCATTTGCACGCGGATCACGCTGGTGATTTGGCCGGAATTCTGAACTCGGGCGGGTTTGAAGGTCGTACCAAGCCATTGCCTATCATCGGGCCAGCCGATGCGCCGCGTTTTCCGGCGACTAGCGAGTTTCTTGACCGTCTGATGAGCAAGGAAAACGGTGCGTTTGCCTATAATGGCGGCTATCTGGATGGCACTGAGAATAAGTTTAAGCTTGAGCCGCGCGATGTTGAAGTGCGGATGGAAGATTTCGAGCCCAGTCCGGTGCTGTCTGCAACAGGCTATCAGGTCACCGCGATACCGGTCGATCATGGCTTTGCCCCTGCCTTGGGGTACGAGATCCGGCTCGGTGAAAAATCGATCGTGATTACTGGCGACCAAAATGCTCAATCCTTGGTGTTTTTGGAAACACTCAGAGGAGCAAAGCCCGCCATCCTCTTTGCGCATCACGTGATTAGCGAGAAGGAAGGCCAGCCACGCGGCTTGCACCGCTCC
This sequence comes from Altererythrobacter sp., assembly GCA_023299945.1. Lineage (GTDB taxonomy): Bacteria > Pseudomonadota > Alphaproteobacteria > Sphingomonadales > Sphingomonadaceae > Erythrobacter. Next base: position 6,622 of record JALZVZ010000186.1, read on the forward strand.
CCTGAGGAAATTGGTGAGCTTGCAGGTGCGCTTGAGCCAGAGCGGATGGTGCTGACGCATAATATGAAGCGGTCTTTGGATGATCTCGACAATGGGCTTGCTGCGGTAGCTAAAAATTACTCTGGCCCCGTTAGCGTTGCGCAAGATCTCGATTGCTATGCGCTGTGATAGGCTGGCATCAGGCGCCGTCCTGCGCTTTCCAAACGCCGCGTGACTTGCGTTTAATCGGCTTCCCGCAGCTCAGGCACCGTCCTGAATAGCGCATCCCATCCCATTTCACTTTGAATGGCACCGGATGGTGTCTGTTTAAGGCACAGATACGAAAACTAATGAATTGCAATTGAAGCTCGCCATCTTGAAATCATGAATTGCAAACAGAGTTTCAATCCACAGTCTTGGCGCTCTGTTCGGTCTCCATGATTTCTAATTTCCTTGCCGGCTCATGGGCAGTTAAAACTCTGCAATCCGCTGTCACAAGCAATCAAACTTGCCCCAGCGCGGCGTAAGCGGCATGACATGGGCATGACGCAAAACACTCACGACGTATTGATTATTGGCTCCGGCGCAGCGGGGCTGACGGCGGCTTTGGAACTGGCGCAGCACAAACGCGTGCTGGTGCTGGCCAAGGGCTCGCTAACTGGCGGATCGACCGCATGGGCGCAGGGCGGGATCGCCGCTGTGCTGGATGCAGGCGATACGTTTGACAATCACATCCGCGATACGATGGTGGCGGGTGCTGGCCTCAACCGCAAAGAGACGGTCGATTTTGTGATCGAACGCGCGCCCGAAGCCATTGGCAATCTGGTCAAATTGGGCGTGCCGTTTAACGAGGCATCAGGCGATTTGCACCTCACCCGCGAAGGCGGCCATTCGCACCGCCGGATTGTTCATGTCGATGATGCGACCGGCTGGGCGGTGCAAGAGGCCTTGCTCAATGCCGCCGAGGCCAATCCCAATATCACCATGCTGCCCGGGCGCACGTGCATTGATTTTATCACAGGGCGCAATGGCGAGAAATTCTCTGCCGAGGGGCGCGTTTGGGGCGCTTATGCCTTGGATGAGAACACCGGCAAGGTTGAAAAGCATCTGGCCAAGGCGACGATTTTGGCAGCTGGGGGTGCAGGGCGCGTTTATCAATTTTCCACCTCTCCGCGCGGGGCAACGGGCGATGGGATCGGCATGGCATGGCGGGCAGGTGCGCGCGTCTCCAATATGGAGATGATGCAGTTTCACCCAACATGCCTGTATAATCTGGAGGTCAAAAACTTCCTCATCACAGAGGCTGTGCGCGGCGAGGGCGGGCATTTGCTCCACCCAGAAACGGGCAAGCGCTTCATGGCGGATTATGATCCAGAGCGCATGGAGCTGGCACCGCGCGATGTCGTGGCGCGCGCAATCGATGATCAGATTAAGCGGTTTGGGCTTGATTACGTGCATCTCGATATCAGCCATAAGCCAGCGGAATTTGTGAAAGAGCATTTCCCGACGATCCATGAGAAGCTCACCGGCCTCGGCATTGATATGACGAGCGGCCCGATCCCCGTCGTTCCCGCCCAGCATTACACTTGCGGCGGCGTGCTAGTCGGCCTCGATGCGCGGACCGATCTGCCGGGGCTATGGGCAGCGGGCGAATGCACCGAAAGCGGGCTTCACGGGGCGAACCGGCTTGCCTCCAACAGCCTGCTCGAATGCTTCGTCTTTGGCGAAGCGGCAGCGCGTGATATTTTGAACTGCTGGGATGAACTCAGCGATCCGCCCGCGATCCGCGATTGGGATGAAAGCCGCGTGTCCGACAGCGATGAGCAAGTTGTCATCAAGCAAAACTGGACCGAAATTCGCCGCTTCATGTGGAATTACGTCGGCATTGTGCGCACCACAAAACGACTGGAACGCGCGGCCAACCGCATCGCTTTGCTGCGCCAAGAGGTGGAGGATTATTACGGCAGCTTCGTCGTCACCACCGATTTGATCGAATTGCGGAACCTGCTGCAAGCGGCAGAGCTGATCGTCAACTCAGCGCTCGCCCGCAAGGAAAGCCGCGGGCTGCATTACACGTTGGATTATCCCAAGACGGATGATGATGCGAAGCCGCGGGATACGGTGTTGGTGCCTTAAGGGGCGGGGTCAATGAACAGTCAGATTCCAATAACAAACGGCAAAAGCAATGTCTGGCGATTTTTGCGTTGGCCTTTGTTTCTAATCCTCACTGTATGGTTCGGGCTTTGCGTAAACGCATGGCAGTATTTTTCAAATGCTGGGCCTCGCGGAGTTTATCTCACCATGCGCCATGCTCATCAAGTCGTTCGGCTTCAACCTGGTGTTAAAAATGAACAACACCTTGTTTCTCTTGAGGGCACTGAAGAAATGACCTGGCTGAAGAAGCTAAGTCAAAAAGAGTTGGAAAATCTGATGTTGCGTGAAAGCCTAACTTGGACCGGTGCGATCAATGATGAGCCCGCTGGTGGCTGGCGCATATTGGAAGCAAACTCTCTTAAAAATGACATGCAGTTTGGAGAGAGGCTTCCGGATGGGCAAAACACTTTTCTCATCAACGATCGGGCAGTTTGCTTCGTAAGTGTTAAGCCATCATGCTTGGCGCTGTATAAAGATAAAGAAAATCGAATTATTCTGAAGAATTACATGCGGAGTGATCTGAAGTCTAAGTGGCTAATATTGAACGAAGACAATCCATGAGGTTTCGCCGGACCTCAACTACCCCAGCTTGCCAACCCCGCCCCCTCCGCTATTCTCCATCAATGACCCGCATATTCTCGATATTCATCGCCGCTTTCACCCTCGCGCTAACCGCGCCAGCGCACGCCACGCCGCCCGATGCGATGGATGTGTCGGATGAGCTGTTTGGGATCAGCGACACGCATCTTTT
>JALZVZ010000187.1 GCA_023299945.1 Altererythrobacter sp.
TCTTTTTTAAATTAGCTGCATTCGCTGCGATTGGCAGCATGAGTATGTCGATCCCGTTGGAAAGTGCAGATGCACAGCGATCTCGTGGTTCTAACACGGTGAAAATCCCGAAAAAGCAACCAAATCACCGCGCTATCAAAGCCGCCATGCGCCCCTTTGGGCGGCAAGGAACAACCGCTTACCGCAATTTGAAAGCGGCCTATCGTTCCGAAACACGCAACCGCCAAATTAAGCTGCAGGCAGAAGCCAATTACGGTGCTGCACGTGATCAATACCGCGCAAATCGTTCGGTTGAAAACAGAAATCAAATGAATGCAGCCTATCAAAACTATGCATCAAGAAAGCTGCAACACGACAATGCGCTCAACGTTTACCGGTCAGCCAAAGACCAAGTGGATTCGGTCGCAGGCAACCGGAACCTCGCAATGGGGCAGGCGCGCAGTCGGACCGGCGCGCAAGCCCGTCCACCGCGCCGAGGCCAACCAAGGGTCAATCCACAACGCCGCGTAGCAACCCAGCGGCAGGGGGTCAGCATGGTGCAATCGCCGCGCCAATTGCTAAACAGAGGCCCAATGGTGGTACGCAATCCTTCGCCAATTATGATCCGTCCCAATCCCTCGGCATTCCCAGCCGGTGCCAATCCAGGGACGCGGCCCACGCAACCGCTCGGGAATGTTAGCCTTGGGCAAAACCCCTATCGCCGTCTGCCGTTGAGCCCTGCTCCGATTTATGACGTGGTGCCACAGTTGCAACCATCACCTCAATATACGCCAGCACCTCTACGCCAAAATCAATATGACAGCCCTAGTTCCCCGCTCTAATTCAGCCTGAAAGGACGCGCGCGATGCGTTTGGAAAACTGGTCTTTCAAAGCGAGGATCTTGTCTCTCGTATCGTGCGCACTTATGGTTGGCGCGTGCTCGCCTGAAGGCAGTTCTAACGATGAGCCGGTCTTGGCGATTGAGCCAGAGCACATATCCAAAAAGCTTGTCTCGAAGGTAGAGGTTGATAATCCTAAGGACGATGCAGCGCCGACTGAAGAGCTGCCACCGCCCGGCAATTCGATCGCAGTGGGTTGGAGCGCCAATGGTTTTGTCCAGCTTCCTAACCGTTATGAATGGATGGGCGGTGCGGACGAAGATGCCTTTTTCGGCCTCGGTGTTCCTGAAACCGATGACCGCGTCTGGATCAGCAGATGTGATAATGGCGAGCTCGTTAGCACGGTTTTTGTCAATGATGACAAACTGGCCGATAACGCAAAGAGCACGCTCAAGGTCGAGACCGATGTCACCGCGCTGCAATCCTATCCAGTGCAAGCGGCCGAAAGCGGCATGGGTCCAGCCTATCAAATTCGCAATGCTGCTGGCACGGGTCCTTTAACGCAGATGGTCAAAGGCGATTGGCTTTACCTGCAAATGGGCGAAGGCGATGGTGCGGGCAAGGTGCGTATCTCATTGGCCGGGGCGCGAGAAAAAGCGGCAGCCATGCTCAAAGCTTGCTGAAGGGCGTTTGACGGGCGCTTTAGGCACTTTGCTGTTGGTCTGACTGCGGGCCGGGTTAAGGTCAGAGGCAATGATTGGGCAGGGATTGCCATCCCTTTCTCTTGCCCGCCGCAATTTTTTAGGAATTATCACCAGGCCGATCAGCCTCAATCAGTTCGACAATTTCAAAATCATAGGAGAGCCAGCCACGTTGACGAGCGGCATCGGCGGCCGCGTGTTTCTTGCCTGCCGCTTCCTTCAACGATTTTGTGTGGCCCCAGAATACTTCTGTGCGCTCCCCGCTCAAATTGGCGACAATGCGCCAGTAATGCGTGAACGCAGATGACGTGGGGCCAATTGTCTTCACATAGCCATCGGGCATCACAGCGGTAAGGTAGCGCTTCTTCTTGGCCATCTTGCTGCGCCCCAATTCCTAAGGCTTTTATGTTATCGCCGGGCTTCCAGCCGCCTTAGCTTGCCGGCTTCTTACGATTAGGCTTGTCGGAGAAGCGGCCCTTGGGCTTACCCTTATTTTTTGAGTTGGGTTTGCGCTTTGGATCGCGCTTTGCTTTGCCGGAACCATCGGTTGTCGGGCCATCGCTTTTGGGGCCATCGGATTTAAACGGATCCGCGCCCTGATAGCCAACGCCGCTGCGTTTTGGTGCGGGCTTGCTGGTGTCCGAATAGCCATAGCTGCCACCAGAACCACTGGAGCCGGGAGCTCCAGCTCTATCTGGCTTGCCTTTGAAATTAGACTTGCCTTTCGACTTAAATGGCGGACGGCCGCCACTACCGGGACGGCCGCTTCCGGAATTCTTGCCGCCCGAATTATTGGGGCGGGAAAAGCTTTTGCGATTGCGGCGCGCGGTATCGCGCGGCCCTTGGGCTGAGGCTTCGATAATGATGTCATCGCCTTCCTCGCCCGTGTCGCTTTGGCTCTCGCCGCTGCGTTTGACAGCATCGGCAAATTTTTCCGCATGTGCACGCGGAATTTGGAAGTGGGTTTCATCCTGGCCGATGCGGATTGCGCCAATTTCATTGCTGGTCACATGGCCGCGGCGGCAGATCACCGGCATGACCCAGCGCGGGCCAGCGTTTTGATTGCGCCCGATATTCATACGGAACCAGACCGTGTCTTCAAAGCCGGGGCGTTTGCCCTCTTCTTGGGCTGCCCGGCGGCCTTCGGGCGTGTTGGGGATGATATCCTCAGGCTCAGGCATTTTGGCGCGGTGGGCTTGCACCAACATGCCGGCCAGTTCTTCTGCGCTGCGCTGTTCCAATAGGCTTTTTGCTAGCGCGGCATCGCCTTCGTCAATCTCAACCGGTGCGAGCAGTTTTTCCAGCAGGCGGCCGCGATCCTTCTCGCGGATTTCCTCGCTGCTCGGCGCGTTTTTCCATGTCGCTTCGATTTTGGCGCGGCGCAGCATTTCGTCAATGCGGCGGCGGCGTGAGTAAGGCACGATGATAACCGCGGTGCCTTTTTTACCGGCGCGGCCTGTGCGGCCTGAACGGTGCTGCAATTTCTCAGCATCGCGGGGGATTTCCACGTGTATCACCAGGCTGAGCGAGGGCAGATCAATCCCGCGTGCGGCCACATCGGTGGCGACACAAACGCGCGCTCGGCGGTCCCGCAGGGCCTGCAAGGCTTGGTTGCGCTCCTGCTGTGTATGCTCGCCCGACAATGCAACGGAGGTAAACCCGCGTTCCTGCAAGGTCGCATGCATGTGGCGCACTTTTTCGCGTGTTCCGCAGAACAGGATCGCGGTTTCGGCCTCATGAAAGCGCAGCAAGTTTACAACGGCATTTTCAATTTCTGTGGGTGAAACGGTAACCGCTTCATAAGCGATGTCGCCGTGCCCGCGCTGTTCGCTGATCGTGGCGATGCGCAGGGCATTGTTTTGATAACGGCGCGCCAATGCTTCGATCGGACGCGGCATAGTGGCAGAGAACAACAAAGTGCGGCGGCCATCAGGCGTGGCATCCAAAATGCCTTCCAATTCATCGCGGAAACCCATGTCGAGCATTTCGTCCGCTTCATCCAAAACGATGGTCGTCAATTGCGCGAGGTTAAGCGCGCCGCGCTCTACGTGATCGCGCAAACGGCCTGGTGTGCCGACCACGATTGTTGGGCCGCCTTTTAATACGCGCCGTTCGTGGCTTTGGTTCATGCCGCCAACACAGGTGGCGATACGCGCTCCTGCTTTTTCGTAAAGCCAGCCCAGCTCTGTACTGACCTGCAAAGCCAGCTCGCGGGTTGGCGCGATGACCAATGCCAGCGGCGATGGGGAAGGGCGCAGATTGCCTTCATGATCGATCAATTCGCGCGCCATTGCCATGCCAAACGCCACGGTCTTGCCCGAGCCCGTTTGTGCCGACACAACCAGATCGCGGCCATGGGCCTCTGGTTTAAGCACAGCGTCCTGCACCGGTGTTGGCGAGTCATAATCACGCTCTGCCAAGGCGGTTTGGAGATGGGCGGGAAGTTCAGAAAAGCTCATGCAAAAATACTCAAATATTATGCGCAATAAACGCGCATGGCGGCCCGAATAGACCGCCTAAGAAAATGGATTGTGGGTGTAAGGCCCGGTGCAGTTCGCACTGGGTTGTCTGCACTGGGCCATCCAAGTTGGATCATCCAATTTGGGGAGTTGTACAGGGCCATCCGCAATGTGTTGATCGGCCACTTACGCCTTTAAAGCGGGTTTGGCTTGTGAAAAATGCGATTTATTGTGCAACTGCACACAAGTGGGGCGGTTTGAGCACAGTATTTGCTCCGATATCTGCGCGGTTATCAGCACTTTTGTTATGTCCATATGGCTTGCCGAATGGCGTGGTTTCGCGCATTAAGCCTGTGTGCAAACCTTCGCAGTCCATCCGTTTAAAGCTCCCAAAAATGCGGCGGAAATCCGTAGTGAGTTGCGCGCCTTCCTTGCCGCAAATCAGCCCAATGATGATCCTGTGCGCCGCGCCAATTGCTGGACTACATTCGATCCGCAATTCTCCAAAGCGCTGGGCAAAGCGGGCTATGTCGGCATGCTGTGGCCAAAGGAATATGGCGGCCATGAGCGCAGCCCGCTGGAACGCTATATCGTTTTAGAAGAATTGCTGGCGGCGGGCGCTCCTGTGGGGGCGCATTGGATCGCTGACCGACAAACTGGGCCGCTATTGCTGCGGTACGGGACGCAAGAGCAGCGAGAAAAATACTTGCCCGGTATGGCGGCGGGCGAGACTTATGCCTGCATCGGTTTGAGCGAGCCGAATTCAGGCTCTGACTTGGCTTCTGTGCGCACATCGGCGCGGCGTACGGATGATGGCTGGCTTATCAATGGCCAGAAGGTTTGGACAACCGGCGCGCATATTAGCCACGCCATGCTGGCGCTGGTTCGCAGCGAAGAGGGCAGCGAGCGGCAACAAGGCCTCAGCCAATTCCTGATCGATCTGGACACGCCCGGCGTCACTGTGCGCCCGATTATGGATATGTTCGGCGGCCAGGATTTTAACGAGGTGTTTTTTGAAGACGTGCTGATCCCGCATGGCGCGCTTGTTGGCGTGCAGGGAGAGGGGTGGAAGCAAGCGACAGCCGAGCTAGCGCTGGAACGTTCTGGCCCTGAGCGATATCTGTCGAGCCATGCTTTGCTGGCTGAATTGATCGATGCGAGCGGGCCTGATTCACCGCCAGAAATTGTTGCCACTATTGGGCGTTTAGTGGCCGAAATGTGGACCTTGCGGCAAATGTCGATGTCTGTGGCCGCCAAACTTGCCAGCGGCGAAGATCCGGTGGTGGAGGCTGCCGTGGTCAAGGATTTGGGCAATAGTTTTGAGCAGGAAATGCCGCTGCTCGTGCAGGCGGTGGTTGATGCGGACTTGGCGGATAACACCACGCTGGCGCGGCTCTTGTCTTCGCTATTGCAAAATTCACCCAGCTTTTCCCTGCGCGGGGGCACGCGCGAGATTATTCGCGGCATTATTGCCCGGGGGCTGGGCCTAAGATGAGCGAGAACCGCAAAGCTTTATGCGAAATGGCTGACGGCCTGTTTGCCGATCTGCGCGGGGCGGATTTCGCCGCTGCTTGGCCGAAATTGGAAGAGGCCGGCTTCGGCTCGTTGCTAGTCCCTGAAGCCGATGGCGGTTTCGGCGGGGATTGGGGCGATTTGGCCGCGATTATGCGCCTTGCGGGCATGCATGCTTTGGCCGCGCCTTTGGGCGAACATATCATCACTACGCATGTATTGAGCGCGTGCGGGGTTGAGGCCTCGGGATTGGTGACCATTGCGCCATCACAAGGCGCGCCGGTGCCCTGGGGCCGCCATGCCGATCAAATCATCTGCGCGCGCGAGGGTGAGCTCCATTTGGTAAGCGGCTCGGCGGAACATGGGGAAAGCCCCGTCGGTGAGCCAAGGGACAGCATCACCTATGATTGGAACGCTGCAAAGCCTCTTGCATATAGCGCTGATCCAATTGCTTTAATTGCATTTTTGCGCGTTTGTCAGACTGCGGGCGCACTGGATGGCGCGCTCAAACTGGCGATCGATTATTGCAGCCAACGGGTACAATTCGGTAAGCCTCTGTCAAAGTTTCAGGCTGTGCAGCAAAGTATTGCTCTGCTCGCGGTTGAGGCTGCGGCGGTCAATTGTGCCGCACAGGGAGCAGCGGATGCCTTAGATCGCGGCGGGCCCGGTCATGCCTCTGAGCTGGAAATAGCGGCGGCAAAATTGCGTGCAAACATCGCCATTAAGACCGGATCGGCGCTGGCCCATCAAGTCCATGGCGCAATCGGCTTTACCCGTGATTATCCGCTGCACGAACTGACAAGGCGGATGATGGGATGGCGCAGCGAGGGTGGCAATGACACCTATTGGAGCCAGATTATCGGCATGCAGGCAATAGGTTGGGGCGGTGCGGGTCTTTGGCATAACCTTACCCAGCGGACGGATAGTTAAAACCGATCTTTTAATCCGGAAAAACAAAACAACGGCAAGGCTCTGATTTATAAAAACTGTAAGGAGATTTAAATAACCTCCTCATATTGCAGGGTAAGTAACTGAATATTGGGGCCCATGCATAACCGCCGTAGCTTCATCTTTGAGCAGATCGTCTAAAATGATCGCCGAACATGGGGGACGAGTTATGAGGTTTAAGGCCATATTATTTGCCGGTATTTGAAGCAGTGTGTCTGCGCTTCCAGTCCACGCACAAGAAGCTCAAGCAGCAGACGATCAGACGGTTGAAGATTGAAACGTCACCGCCTTGACCGTTCAGCGGTAAGCCCAGAGTTTGCAAGAGGTTCCCCAACGCGGTCAGCGCTTTTGGTGCCTATGCATTGGAAGCTCAGCAGATCGAAAATGCCAGCGTCTTTCAACTGACGCTGCCCAATGCATCTATTACCAAACTCACGTCTACCGCTTCCAGTTTTACCATTCGCGGGATCGGCGATTTGTGCGTCGGGGTGAGCTGCGATAGCGCCACCGCGATCCACCTCATTTCTGCGCCATTGTTCAACACGCGCTTGTTTGCGCTCGCGGCCAGTCATTAATTGCTCACACAAGGCAATCTGCGCGGCGTAGGTTTGAAGGAATTGGTGCATGCCGAGCTAGAGCCATTGGTGAGCGCACAAGCTTTAGAGACTGTTTACAACGGGCCCGATATCATGGCTTTGCTCTTGCACAAACTCACCTCAAACGCGGCAAAGCAGAGCGCTTTATCCAACAAAAAGTGCACCGTAAAAACGCTCTGGAATATTGATGGAGAGGATTTGGTCATTGATTAGCAGGAG
>JALZVZ010000188.1 GCA_023299945.1 Altererythrobacter sp.
CTTGGCTCCAAATATTGTGCTCTCGCTGACCCGCTTTAGTCGCCCAATCAAGATAGGACACGCCTCTAGCCGTGATAAACCCAGTCTCCAAGGTCTCATCATAGGTGAATTGCGATTCCGACACTAAGCCTGAAAACACATATCGAAGTGCCACTTCTTCACGGAACTCCTTCAGTTTTTCACGTGAAAATTGCTCTGTAGCAACCTTCAAGCCTTGTGCGTCAGTGTCCCTTAATTCTGCCTTGAGGTCGAATAGAGCTGGCAGGTCTGTCCCCGCCGTCAGGTCATAAATGACACGCACCGCCTGAAATGGGCGGCCAGGACGGCGAATTGGAATATCTTCAAGGTCAGCGCCGCCAGCGATGCTGGGAAGGCCGTAACGGTGCGCCGGTGCATCGCCCATGTCTGCGGCCACTGTTCCATTCTGCGTGCCATCAAGCCAATAGGTTACACCGCCCGACTGAGCTTTGACGATAATGTGGTTGAAGGCCAGAAAAGAGGGCAAGCGTTCCGCGACCGCATCGCGTTGACTGGTGCTGACCAACATCGGCACAGCGTCAATATCCAGGCGGCGCAACACAGCCAGCAACAGATAGGTTTTTGCCTTACAATCGCCATAGCGCAGCCGCCATGTTTCTTCCGGTGATTGCGGTGCGTAATTCCCAAAACCCAAACCGTTAAAGAGGTAACGCACTTTGTCTTGAACCAATTGCAAGGCAAGAGCCATACGCTCTTTTTCATCGCTGGTTTGCCGCGCGATCGCTTGGATTTCTTGGTCGAGATCACCGCCTTCTACAACGCCATCATCCGCAGTGTAGAGCCGGGCATTGACCTTGGAGACATCTTGCCAAGAGGCAAAGCTGCCGGCTTCGAAAAAGTTGCGATCTTTAAAACGCATCGGCGCATTTTTCGGTATCTCTACATCCAATTCTCTAGCGCGGTAATCGAAACTGAGCGTCTCCCAACCATTCTGCGACGTAGCCACTGGGGTTGCTTCTGATTTTGTCGTCCGCCATTTCACCTGCATCTCTTTCGGCCAGCGAACCGTCTGACGCAGGAAATCAACCTTGATCGCTTCATCGAGAAATTGCCCGATTGTTTGAACTCGGTCGCCCAACGCGTCATTGCGTTTGGTGATGGTGAAGCTGATGCGAACTATGTCGTTAAGCTGGACATCTTCGACCTGCGACAAAGCGGTCAAATTGCCATTGATCATCTGACGCTCAAGGTTCTTTTCCCGCCGAATAACCTGAAAGAGATCGTCATTGGATGTCAGGTCGATAACTTGGGAGCCTCGAACAATCTCAAATCGATGGACAATAAGGTCACCTTGGTCCGGATGCCAGCTTGGGCTGAGCACCGGCACCATTTCCGTCATTGTTTTTGCAGATCCAATTCTAAACGCAATGTCAGCGTAATTTGAGACCATTCCTGGGACCAATTGTGTTTGTCGGTCAAGAAGAACGAATACGGCCTCGCTATCGCCGCTTTTGGCTATGACATCTTGAATATCGACAATTTCAACCCAGTCTTCTGCCTTTTCAAATATCGGAGATTCTGACGCATAAGCGCCGGTACCAATAATCAAATACACAGCACCTATGAGCGCCAATAAAAAAATTCTCATAATCTTTAACTTGCCCCTTTTGTCATCATTTTATGGCAATGAATCGAGAAAGCAACATAAGTTGAATGGCGCTGTATTTGCCTAGATGATTAGCAGTTCCATTTGTATCTTGTATTTAGGTTTTTGTGTCCTCGGGTCTGCGACCGATGTCTATTTCAAATCGCAAAGCCACGCCAATCTGTTTACTAGGGAGCGCCAAGCCATCTCACGCACGCTGAGATGAAGCAAGCGTCCGCTATTCATGGGTATTGAGGTATAGCGCAGGTCGAATTTGCGAATGCTATTAGGCCAAAGCGCTTTCGCTAGGAAGCCGCTCAATCACAATCAGTGCACAGCTTGGGGATCGCGTGGGTTCATTGGAATCCCACAGAGCTATTTCACGCTATTTATCTTTGCCGGGTGACCAAAATATAAAAGGCGCAGAGCAAGATACAAAAATTTCCTTTTTTTTGAGACCCTATTCAGTATTTCTTGCTAGTACTTTCAATTGATCATTACGCAAACAAGGCGAGGCGAGGCGAACCCCTTGGACGGGATTACAGAGCTCAAACAGCGGATGCTGTTTCTTGAACGTGCTCATGCTGCGGCGGGCATGGGTCATTTCGTTCTTGATCCAGCATCCCAAACTATCGAGTTCTCATCCTGGATACGCGAGATTTTGGGCCTTAATAATATGCCGATCCCGATTGAACGATTGCCAGAGATTATCGCTCCAGATGATCGTTTGCATGTTAGCCAAGCGGTGGAGAAGGCAATATCTTCGCAAGCTGAGTTTGAGTTTGAGGCCCGCGTTGTCACTGTGCACGGTACGACCCGTGTCCAAAAAGTAAGCGGAATTGCCGCCTTTGATAATCCTGAAGCGCGGTCAGGCTTGGTTGGATATTTCGGCATTGTCCGCGATGTAACGGAAGAAAAAGCAAGCCAGAAAAAGCTTAGCATCGCCAATGAAGAAGCGAAACGGGAACTTGCCGCAAGAACCAATATTTTGGCGGTCGTATCGCATGAAATCCGAACTCCGCTTGGTGGGATTCTTGGCATAATTGAGCACCTTAGAAACGAGCAGTCTCTTGCAGAAAGAGCGCGCGCTCTGCGCCTTATCGAAGAGTCCTGCGATGCTTTGCTTGATACGCTAGATGGCTTGCTACAACAGGCACGCATTGGCCACGATCTTAAAAACCTTGAGAACAAGCCATTCACGCCCAAGGCCGTTGCTCAAAGGGTTGCAGAATTGTTCCGCCCACTGGCACGCCGTAAAGGCATCCGTATTGAAGTTGAATGCTTGTCCGAAGATCAGGCGATTGGTGACCCAACACGTTTGCAACAGATTATCGCTAATCTTGTTTCTAATGCCGTAAAATTCACGCATTCTGGCGAAGTGCGCATATCGGTCAGCCGGCCAAATACTGCTTCAAATCACTGGACCTTTACCGTGGCCGATACAGGTTCAGGCATGGACAAAAAAAGAGCCGCTTCAGTCTTCGAGGCATTTGGGCCAAGCGACACGGATACTATGGGGCGGAACAATGGCGCGGGGCTTGGCCTGTCGATCACCAAAGACCTTGTTGACCTGATGCAGGGTACCGTCGGTGTGGAAAGCGAGCTTGGCAAAGGATCAACATTCACATGTTGTTTGCCGCTCATACCTTTCCAAAGTTCTCATGATAGTGCCGGCGGATCGGTGCGAGGCGCAGCCTTTGTGCATGTTGAGCGCGCGTCCCACCGAATTCAAATCGAGGCCGCTGCCAATCGAATTGGGTTAGATACATTCGACTTGGCCGATTTAGAGAACACTATTCTACCCAAGGGCCAACCGGCGGTCTTGATCGTGGATACGCATCTCTCCCATGAAATCGCTCGAAAACACATGAGTGCAAAAGGACCGCAAATCATCCTGATTGATGGCGTGGAGAAATATGAAATTGAGAGCAGGCTTGAAAAACTTGCGGCGCGCGTTGGTCATGATGATCTAACGAATGACCTCGCAAAAATAATCGAAAGCAAACCCGTTGTCGTCGCTTGAAGAAGTCCCCCTTGAGGAGCGTGCTCGGATCCTCGCCATCCGATTGGACCGAGCGGAGCGCGCATTGGCGGAGACCGAAACGGTTCTAGAATCGCGCATGCGGGAATTGGACAGTGCGAACCAGGAGCTAAGCCGCCGTGAAAGTGAATTGGCGGAACGACTGAATATTGAAAGCCGCCAATTATTGGCCGCACTTTCGACGGCCAATATGGCGACAATTTATGGCGAGAAAGGTCGCACATTTTCCGCGTCTATCGAAGCAGCACAGTTGCTGGGGCTTGAGCCATCTTCGGAACCAACCCCTGACCTTTTGATCAAAGCAATTCATCCCTTAGATAAAGAGAGGATGATTCGGCTAGCGACAGAGTTTTTTACTAAGATGGCGCCAGCTAAGGATCATGTTTTTGAACATCGGATCAAGCGGTATGACACAGGAGCAACCCACTGGTTAAGCTGGGTCATCCGCCGCGAGTCGGTACAGAAGGACCAGCCAGCTGCAACCTATGGCACTGTCACAGATATCACCTTGAGCCGTGCGAATGAACGCGGGATCAAAGCTCTGCAATTGCGTGCGGAACGCCGGGTTAAGGAGCTTGACCGATTGAGCGGGCAGCTGACCAGCGAAAAAGAAAAGACCGCAAAGGCTTTGGCTATTCGTACCAAATTTTTGACTGAAATGGCGCATGAAATTCGGACCCCACTTGGAACTTTGACCGGCGGGTTGGAATTGCTTTCTGATCAAGTTGATCCAAAAAATGCTGATTTTGTGGTCGTAAGGGAAGCATCCGATCGTTTGGTTGAAATAGCTTCACAGCTCATCAAGCAGGACGATATGCCCGCAGATCATAGCGAAATACTAGCAACGCCTGAGGTATTGGAACCCCAGGGCCTCACAGACAGCGGGACTGCGCTCGTTCAAGCGCCAAAAGTGCTGTTAGCAGAGGACACTGAAAGCAACCGCTATGTCATTGAGCGCATGCTGACTGGTTTTGGCTGTGAAGCAACCGTGGTGACCAATGGTGTTGAGGCCGTTGATACCGCGAAGAAGAACAAATTTGATCTCATCCTCATGGATGTGATGATGCCATTGATGGACGGTGAGCAGGCAACCAAAATGATCAGAACTTTGAGCGGGCCCGTCTCAAAAATCCCAATTATCGGTATTACAGCGCATAGCCTTCAAGCGGAACGAGAGAGCTTGATTGCTGCAGGCATGAACGCAGTTTTGACCAAGCCCTTGCGGCGAGAAATGTTAGAATCCGCAATCAAGTCGGCCATGCTGGCCGGTAATGCGGGTCCTGCAAATAGCGCCAAATTCGATCATGAAGTGTTCCAGCGCGTCTTCTTTGATCTGCCTGCGGCATACAGGGACCGGATGCGCACAGCGGCCAAAAAAGACATTAGCGATTATGGTGCAGCTGTGCTCGATGCCGCCGCCTCCAAAGAAGACGAAGTGATATCAAAAGCCGCCCACAGCCTGAAAAGCGTTGCTTTGAACGTTGGGGCCATTGGGATCGTCGAGCAGTTAAGCCTTTTTCATGAAAACCGCGCCAAAGGGGCGGCAGCCTCTACCAAGGGCTTAAGGAGCGAGATCGCCTCTAGCCTGCTCGTCTTTGACGATTTATTCGAGGCTTTGGTCGGAAGTGATTAGTAGGCTCCCCGTCCGCCCAACACATTGATGAAATTAAGTGCCGACTTCGTTTTTGATTGCGAAAGGGCAATTATCGGATGGGTGATCTCTTCGCGTCTAGCTTGAACAAGTGGCAGGCCGAAAAAGATCGAAAACCTCATATTAGACCTGTAATACTCTGATTTTGTGAAATAAAAACCCAAACTGATTTGGGTGTTCGCAGTCTGCTGGTTTGATTTTGCAAAATGCGAAAGAAAAATTCGCAATTTGTGAAACGAAGCAATCAATTTGCAAAAATTCGCTAGACTAAGTTCTAAGAATCCCAGAATTCCGCCATTTTCCAGTCTGGCACGGAAGTTGAAACCTTGGCTTTGAAACAAGCACGAGGAACAAATGCACGCCACCGCCGCCAAATTGGAAAAGCCTTCAGGCTTGCGTCCCTTTATTAAGGTTGTGCGTGCCTACGGGGGCACCGTGTCCTTCACTCGTATCGTTCGGCTTGTGGCCATTTTACAGGAGAGACCTATGAACTATCTTACGGTTTGGGCGTTCAATATTCAGATGGAGGCTTTTTAAATGGCTCAAATCGCTTCCTCGATAGAAAGACGCAATTTAGCCGAAATCGCCAATCAACTGACAGCATTGGCTGATGGTTTGCGTGATGGAAAAAAGTCTGAAACCAGTTCCAATCTGAGTGATAAAGCTATTTCACTTTACGCAAATGATGAAAGCGCGCGCTATCTCGAAATTGCCCGTCAAACTTATGGTGATCGCAGGCGCCGCGAAGCGATATTAGGCAGCAATGCCTTGCTGGGCGAGCCGGCGTGGGATATTTTGCTAGACTTATATATTGCACGCAGAACGGACCAAGAAGTGTCGGTCTCCAGCGCTTGTATCGGCTCCGCCGCACCGGCCACTACGGGCCTTCGTTGGCTAGGCGCCTTACAGGAAGCCGGCTTGGTAGTTCGCATCAATGACTATGAAGACCACCGCCGCGTGTTGGTAAAATTGTCGCAAGAAGGCGCGGCCCGCATGGAGCGTTATTTCGCTGAGGTTGTTGGCTCTCACGGGGCTCGTGTTGGCAAAAACAACCCAGCCTTTTCCTTTTCAGGCGAAGCAACCAGCAATGCAGCTGGGCTCCATACCAATTGATTAACTGGCCGAAGCAAGCGCGACCTGCATAATCCGCGCTTGCTCCCATCCCTTCTTCAATCCGGATCGATTGGTTGTATTTTGTCAAACGGTCTGAACCGCAGAATTCCGTGGTTCGTGCATTTTCCGCAAGTCTGAATTCGCATGTTGCATCACTAATATTTGCATTTTGCAAATTATTTCGCATAATGCGGCAATGCTGTGCAAAAACCTACCTTTTGTTCATCCGTATTTCCGGCATGCGATTTGCATTGTTCAAATCATTTTAATGCAATTGAGGTGCGACAAATGAAGGGGATAATTTATGCAGAGCTCGTCGGCTTTCTCGACGAGCAAGGCGGGCCAAGTTTTACCGAGCAGGTCCTTGCCGAGGCCGATTTGCCCCATGGCGGCGCATTCTCGCGGATATCCCGCTACCCATGGGAAGAAGCGGTGCAGGTTGTAACCGCCGCTTCTAAAATCACAGGGGCTGATGCGAATGCGCTTTGCGAAGCTTTCGGCAAATTTCTATTTGAGCGTTTCACCGTGCTCTTCACTGAAATCGTTAACCGGTATCCTAGCGCTGAAGAAATGCTCATGCATGTGGAGAGCCATATTCACGAGGAAGTGCGTGTTCTTTATCCAGATGCGCAACCGCCGCAGGTTTCATCGCGTCAGCTCGATGGAGGGTTTGTTATAGAATATGTTTCTCACCGCCCATTCGCGCATATCGCTTATGGTTTGGTCCAAGGCTGTATGGCGCATTTCGGTGATGAACGCGCCATCACTTGGCTCGAAAAAGATCCTTCA
>JALZVZ010000189.1 GCA_023299945.1 Altererythrobacter sp.
GTCGAAACGACCACGGATTCCTTCGCCAACGAGACGATCACATTGAATGCAGGCGGCACTCTGACGCTGGATAGGGCAAGCGCGATTGATAGGCTCACGCTAACCGCCAATATTGTCGACGTCACTTCTGCAGAATCGATCAATAGCGTGGTGCAAATAATTGCGGCGGAGGCGGTGAATGTAGGCTCGTTCGATGCAGCTGCAAACTCCTCAATCACTGGTTCTTCCGTGGTTATCGGCGACGCAGATGTGGGTCTGTCGCTTTCTATTAACGCGAATGGCGGCGACATTGTTTCTGACGGAATATTGAGCGCAAGCGGTTTGATTTTTAGTGCGACTGCCGGCGATATCAATCTTGCTACCACCGATACAGTTTCCTCAACGAACTTAACTGCAAGTGGCGAAATTGATGTAGCCTCAGCGACGGCAAGCAACTTTTTTGCCGATGCAGGAACTGACCTAACTGCAGGCACAATTGTTGCCACAAGCGGATTTGGTGATTCAATTCGATTAACTGCTGGCGATACGCTGACTTTGAACAACGCTCAGGCACCAGGTGTCCTGCGCCTGAATGCGAGCGATATCAATGCTAGCAATATCGGCGTAAGTTTAGTTGACGCAAATGCCACTGGGGCAATTGTTCTGGATAGCGTTAGCGCGACCTCAAACTCGACCATAACTGGCGGATCAATCGCGCTGAATAATGTGACCAATGATTTGAGCTACACGTTCACATCGACGGCAGGAGACATCAACTCGACTGGAGAATTGTCAGCGAGTAATTTATTCTTTGATGCGGTGGGTGACATCCTTCTGGAAGACGCAACAACCACTAGCACTATGAATTTCTCCGCGACAGGGGCGGTTGAGGTCGGTTCTTTGACAGGAAGTAACCTGACAATTGATGCGGGAACAGATTTGACCGCAGATATGGTCACCGCAACAAGCGGATTTGGTGATTCAATTCGATTAACTGCTGGCGATGTGATTGATGTTACTGAAATCAGTGCTCCCGGCGTGGTCCGTCTGACCTCGTCATCTGCCGACATTGACATACTTACTGCAAGCACGCTTGCTACCAATATTACCGGTCTTTTGGACCTTGGCTCCACCACGCTGACAGGAAATACAACTGTCTCCGCAGGTTCGATTGTCCTGGGTGATATTACAAATAATCTGTCAACCACCCTAGTCGCGACAGCGGGCGATATTGTTGCAAGCGGTACAATCGACAGCGACATCTTGACCGTCGATGCTGACAATATTCAACTGGCGATAGTGCAATCGCGTACATCGGCGATTACGGCAACAGACAGTGCTTCGGTTGCGTCGCTTAACAGTACAGGCGACAGCACAATCAATGGTGCGAGCGTCAATATTGATGCAGGCACAATCGACGGCAATTTGACGGCCGCCTCCACCACAGGCGACATAACAGGCAATGGCGCGATTACGGTTGGCGGGTCAGCCTTTCTTGATTCAGCAGCAGCGATTGCAATTGGCTCGCTGGATGCGAATTCAATCACATTGCTGGCCGCAAGCGATATCCAGTTCGATAATTTGAATTCTCCCAATACAATTGAGATCCAGACAAATAGCGGCCTGATTGGGGCAGCCACTCCTGGCGAAGGTAATATCACCAGCGGCGGTGATGTTGATTTGCAATCGATGACGATGGCGCTGGGTGATATTACCGCAGCAGGCGCGATTAATGCCCAAATCAATGGCAATGCCAGCTTTGGCGATCTGGACGCTGGGACCGATATTCTGATCTTGGCGGTTGGCACGCCTACTATAGCGGGTGTTACCAGCGGCGGTGATACAGGTATCCAAGGTGCGTCTGTCGAGCTCAATGGCGGCGATGTGGGTGGTGATTTAGGCGTTGTTGCTGCGGCGGGCGATCTGATCCTTGCATTGGATGGCAACGATCAAATCCAAGTAGACGGGACCACGACTTTAGGAGCGGTTGGCGAAATCCAAATCGGTCATACCAATAACGCAAATGGGACCGTATCGCTGAATTCGGTTGGCGCTATCGGAATGTTGGCAACAGGCGATATTACGTCGACCGAAGGTGCGATCATTGCAAGCCAAGGGATTGTTGGCATCCGCACCGAGAGCGACCTTTCGATCGCTGATGTGCGCGGGGTTGGTTTGATCGATCTATCCGCTGCGGGAAACACGACCGTTAATGATGCGACGTTGACCGGCGGAACGGCTCCGGTCGGCGCTGGCTCTATCGTCACAGGCGGCATTGTGATTACCGCTGGCGGTGACAATGGCACGAGTATCGAATTCTTTGATCCCACCGCGCTTGCGTTGATCACTGGCAACGTCACCTCGGACGGCCTCATCTTGGTCGAGGCGGGCGGCAATGCGGTCTTCCAAGGCGGTTCGAGCACGGTTTCAGACAATGGCTTGGTTGTTGTCACTGGCGACGATATTATCGTTCAGACGGGCGCGTTGGTAGAGGCGGCGGCTGATCCAGTTGCAATCGCAAACACAGCGGCTCCATTTGCGGCAGATGCAGGCAATCTGCTGCTCAGCGCTGGCGAATTGGGCGGGCAATTGTTCACTACGCCGCTATCGCCGATTTCTTCGATTGTGATCGCAGGCACGGTTGAAGCAAATGATTTTGCAGCCGTTCTAACCGCCAATGCTATCGACGGACTTGGCGGCACGGTTAGCGCCAGTTCTTTCGCGGCTGATATCATTAATGCGCCGAATGATGGTATCGCGCAATCTGACGACGATGGCTTGCTCAGCGCGAATTGTTTGGAAGGCAATATCTGCCTCGGCACGATCAATGCAAACAATCAGATCCTGATTGGCCAAAACAGCGATAATGACGCTATCGGGCTTATCGTTGAGCAAGGCACGGTCAATGCCAACACGATCCTGATCACTACGCGCAATGACATTGTGATGGGCACCAATGGTATCGCTACGGTTCTCAATGCCGTGGATGTTTTCAGCGCGACCAGCATCAATGGCGATGTAAACTTGGTCGATGCCGCGATCAGTTCTGACCAAGTTTTGATCGAGGCGGCAGGCAGCCTAATCGGCACAGCATCGCTGACCAGCGTGAATGACATCGGGATCACTGTGGGCGATTCTGTCCAAGCCGCTGCGATCGTTACCGATGGCGAGCTTACCAATGTGGCTGATGTTGGCGGCGCACTTGAGGGTCAATATAGCGTTGCCGGTGACTTTGACGTAGGTTTACTGTCATTGGGTGCGGCCGATATTGCAGTGAATGCTGGCGGCGATATCAATGTGGGTGAGGCTATTTCGCCTGCCAATGTATCGTTGACGGCTGACGGTGACGCATTCCTTGGCGCCACCGATGTCACCGGCGATGTTGATATCTTTGCTCAGAACATTGGCTTTGGCAATTTGGCTGCGGCTGGTTCCATTTCCCTTGAAACCAATGTCGGCGATATCATTGCCGATGCAGACGGCACTTTGGATGCAGGCGCGGATATTGATTTGATCGCAGCGGGCAATGCAGACGCAGGCGCGCTGAATGCGGGTGCATCGGTTGGCATTGATGCAGGCGGCAACGCGAGCTTTACCGGCATTGATGCAGGCTTTGATGTAGCCATTAGCGCGGTTGGCACCGTAACTGGCCAAGATATTGTGGCTGGCAATGATGTCGATGTTCAAGGTGATCTTATCAACCTTGGTGATGTGACAGCGGTTGGAACAGCTTCGATCAATGGAGCATCTATCGCTGTCAGCGATGTCATGGCCGATCAAATCGACCTGCTAAGCGGCGCCGATATTCTGTTTGACAGCCTAATTTCGCCCAATGCGATTGCGGTAACCGCTGCGAACGGCACGATTGGCGCAAACACAGGCACGGGCGATATTGAAAGCGGGGCTGGTGTAACGCTCGACGCGCAGACAATTAACGTGGGTGATATTGCTGCAAACGGCAATGTCGCAGCCTCCGCAACCATGGGTGCATTGAGCGTTGGAGCGGTGACAAATAATGCACTGGGTAGCGCGATTAGTCTGAATGCAGGCGGCCCGGCTGGCACTATTGCCGCAGGTTCGCTTACCACCAATAACGGTGACATTCTGCTTAGCACGGGCGGAGACATTGCTCTTGGTTCGGCCGCAACTTCGGCTGGTACTCCCACGGCGGGAAGCATTGGCATTCTATCAGGCGGCGATGTTACAATTACCGGCACACTGGCGGCGGGCGAGGATGTGGGCATTCGCAGCCTTGGCAGCGTAAATGCGGCGGTGATTACCGCGGCTGATGACATTGTAATCGTGGCTGACGGCGCGGTCACAGTCGGCTCGGCATCCAATACGGGCGTCGGTACCGATTTGTTTAGCCTGGTGTTCGACGATGCTAATGCAGGCGCGGCAGGCTCGATCCTATTCGCTGGAGAAACCCTGACAGGCTCGAACATCATATTGGATAGCGGCAATGATGTGACCGTTACCGGCACGCTTGATGCGGCCGGTACTGTGACATTGACCGGAGTAAGCGTAGACGCAGCCGAAGTGCTGGCAGGCGGCGATGTCGTTGCCACTTCGACCGGTGGTCAGCTTATTATCGACAATACGATCTCGGGCGGCACGATCACGCTAACCGGCCAAGGCGATATTTTGATCGACCATGCAGAGGCGAATGGCGATTTGATCGCAACCGGCCAAGCCAATCTGACCACTGGCCTCAATTCGATCATTACGGGCGGTGATATCATCATCAATATGCCGTTTGGCATTGTCGATCTGGGCAATTCCAGCGCAGGCGGATTGGTAGATGTAACAGCCGAACAAATTGACTTTGTCACATTGGCAGCGATCGGCACAGTTGACCTCCTGACGATTGATCAAACTGGCGGCTCGGTCACAATTGGCAA
>JALZVZ010000190.1 GCA_023299945.1 Altererythrobacter sp.
TGAATACCAAATAGAGCGGAGCGCGTGGCATGCTCGCCCCCAGCATCAAAAGCATCACGGCTGCGCTGCGCCCATCGCATCGACAGCTCCATCGATTTTGCGATTTCGTCACGCGGTTGGTCCGCGCGCGGGCATTCATCAAAGGCCATCACAATATCGCTGCCAAGCAGGCGTTGAATTTCCATTGAGCGTTCCGGCGTCAGCATATGTTTGGAACCATCAATATGGCTGCGGAATTCCACGCCTTCCTCAGTCAGCTTGCGCAGGTCGGACAGGCTCATCACTTGATAGCCACCGCTATCGGTTAGGATTGGCCGGTCCCAATTCATGAATTTATGCAATCCGCCCAGCCTGGCCATACGTTCTGCACCGGGTCGCAGCATCAAATGATAGGTGTTGCCAAGAATGATGTCAGCGCCAGTTGCCCGGATGCTTTCCGGCTTCATGGCCTTCACCGTCGCCGCTGTGCCGACCGGCATAAAGGCAGGCGTCTGGATCGAGCCGCGCATCATATCGATGCGGCCCGTACGCGCACGCCCATCAGTGGCGGCCAAAATGAAGGAAAAACGTGTAGTCATTGCGCCGCGGGCCCTAGCGCGTCACTCGCGCAGCCGCCAGCCTGTCTTGAAAATATAGGCGATAATGCCGGTACAAATGGCGAGGAAACCAAGCGTTATGCCAAAGGACACATAAATGCTCACATCGGACGTGCCGTAAAAACACCAGCGCAGCCCGTTGACTAGATAAACAATGGGGTTGGCCAACGCGATTGTGTCCCAAGGCTTTGGTAGCATATCAATGGAATAAAACGTTCCCCCGAGAAATGTCAGCGGTGTAAGAAACAGCATGGGCACGATCCCCAGTTTGTCAAAACTATCCGCCCAGATACCTAGGATAAACCCGAATAGGCTGAAACTGGCTGCGACCAGCATGATATAACCAATCGCCAGAATGGGATGGGCAATCGAGTAATCGACAAACAAGCGCGCTGTGACCAAGATAATCGCCGCGAGGATCAGGCTCTTGGTTGCTGCTGCCCCGACAAAACCGACCAGCGTTTCAGCGACCCCTATGGGTGCTGATAGCAGCTCGTAAATCGTGCCGGTAAAGCGCGGCATATAAATGCCAAAACTAGAATTGCTGGTTGTCTCGCCCAGCAAGGTTAGCATCAGCAAGCCCGGTATGATGAAAGCAGCATATTCGACCCCGCCAAGGTCCGGCATCCGCGATCCGATGGCTGCACCAAATACAATAAAGTAGAGGCAAGTGGTCAGCACGGGCGCCAGCAAGGATTGAAACGCGGTGCGTAGGAACCGCCAAAGTTCGCGTTTATATATCGACCATGTGGAGCGCCAATTCATGCCGCTCGCCCTTCTTTGCCGACCAATTGGACGAAGATGTCTTCCAAGCTGCTCTCGTGGATATCGATGCCAACGTAATCCACGCCCGCCAAAGTCAGAGCTTTGGTGAGTGCCGCCACTTCTGAAGTGCCTTCTCCCGACGCATCACCGCCAAGGTAACGCAGCACTCTGCCGTCATCCTCTAACACAGCTGAAAAATGCCCCAAAGCGCTTGGGATGGCCGCCAAGGGTTCAGCAAGAGTGATAAGCGCCTCCGTTCTCCCTAACCGCGCCATCAAGGCATCTTTCTCATCCACCATAAGGATTTTACCGCCACGAATTACTCCGATGCGGTCCGCCATTTCTTCAGCTTCCTCAATGTAATGCGTGGTTAGGATGATGGTCGTACCCTGCTCGCGCATCGTACCGATCAGCCGCCACATATCCTTGCGCAGCTCGACATCAACACCAGCGGTTGGTTCATCAAGAAATAACAAATCAGGCTCATGCGCCAAAGCCTTGGCGATCAACACGCGACGCTTCATACCGCCTGACAGAGCCATTATTTTGTCATCACGCTTTTCCCACAGGCTGAGGCTGCGCAGAATTTCCTCAATCCGTAATGCATCCGGTGCAAGGCCAAATAAGCCCCGCGAATAAGCGACAGCCTGCTTAACCGGTTCGAACATATCGGTAGCAAGTTCCTGCGGCACAAGGCCGATCCGTGCCCGCGCGCTGCGCCAATCCTTTGCCAAGTCTCCGCCAAATACGCGGATTGTGCCTGATGTTGGCTGAACCAGACCGCACACGGCTCCAATCAGCGTAGTTTTGCCAGCACCATTGGGGCCGAGCAGCGCAAAAATCTCACCTTTTCGGATGGAGAGATCAACATTGTCGAGCGCTTTCAGCCCGCCGGGATAAACTTTGGTCAGGCCGCTTAATTCTAAAATAGGTTCGCTCATGAAACTGGATTACGCCAGCAATAGCGACGAGTCACCATAGGAATAGAAACGGTACTCATTGGCTATTGCGTGTGCATAAGCCGACTGCATCCGCTCGCGGCCCATCAGCGCGCTGACCAGCATGAATAGCGTCGATTTGGGCAGGTGAAAATTGGTCATCAAGCCGCCAATTGCGCGGAATTTGTAACCCGGCGTAATGAAAATGCGTGTGTCGCCTTCAAATGGCTGGATCAGGCCATCTTCATTTGTTGCACTTTCCAGCAATCGCAGCACGGTCGTACCCACCGCGATTATCCTCCCACCTTTTGCCCGCGCATCATTCAGTCGGTGCGCCATATCTGGTTCAATACGGCCCCATTCCGCATGCATCTGGTGGTCAGCAGTATCATCCGCCTTCACCGGCAGGAATGTGCCTGCCCCGACATGCAGCGTCAGCGTTTCGCGCGCGATACCTGCAGCATCAATGCTAGCAATCAGCTCAGGGGTAAAATGCAGCGATGCTGTTGGGGCTGCAACAGCGCCATCCTTTTCCGCAAACATCGTCTGATAATCTGACTTGTCGCGCTCATCCAGCGCGCGCTTGCTGGCAATATAGGGCGGCAGCGGCATGCGCCCTGCCCGTTCGAGAAGAACTTCAACTGGCTCATCTCCGAGGAAGGCGAGCGTGAAACTGCCATCATCATGCTTGGTCTCTGAAACCGCCTCAACACCGCCCCCAAAGATGACCGTGTCGCCTTCTTTCAGGCGCTTTGAATTGCGGATAAACGCCTGCCAACGGCGCAAATCAATGCGCTTGTGAAGGGTTGCACCGATCTTGGCCTCGCCGCCTGCACGACGCCCTTCGAGCTGGGCGGGGATGACCCGCGTGTCATTGAATACAAGCACATCATTGGAGCTGAGCATATACGGCAGATCGCGCACGCCCCTGTCAT
>JALZVZ010000191.1 GCA_023299945.1 Altererythrobacter sp.
AGTGGAAGGCGGACCGATTGGCGTCGTTTTCAAAATGCTCGGCGCGCTGATCCCTGAATATGCCAGCCTCGCGATCCCCTTGGGCCTGTTGCTGGGCATTTTGCTTGCCTTTCGCAAGCTTGCAACCTCTAGCGAATTGGATGTGCTGCGCGCGGTCGGCATGAGCTATAACCGGCTGCTGCGCGTGCCCTATGCGATCACTCTGGTGCTGGTCGCTGTGAACGTCGCGCTGGTGTTTTATGTCCAGCCGCTCAGCCGCTATTATTACGAACAGATGGAATATGAGCTGCGGTCCGGCGCATTGGGCGCATCGATTAAGGTTGGCGAGTTCACCACATTGAAAGACCGTATGGCCTTGCGGATCGAAGCCAGCGAGGACGAAGGACGCAAGCTGAAAGGGATTTTCGCCCGCGTCGCCAACGCCAAGGGCCAAGTGCTGTCAATCTCTGCGCGCGAGGGATCATTCCTCGCCACCAGCGACAGTCCCGACACTATTATCCTGCGCCTTACCGACGGAACCATTGTGCAAGATACAGGCAGCAAGACGCCGCGCGTCCTCAGCTTTAGCCGCCATGATTTGCCAATCGACCTGCCGCGTATCGATGAATTTCGTGATCGCGGGGATGCCGAACGCGAGTATATTCTGCCTGAATTGCTGAAGATAGGGTGGAGTGATAATACGACCGAGGCCAAGCGCGATGCCTCTCAGGCCAGTTTCAACTTCAGGCTGGTAGAGGTGGTTATGATGCTGCTTTTACCGCTTCTAGCAGTGGCGCTCGCGATCCCGCCCAAAAGGTCCACCAGCGCGCTGGGCGTGTTCATATCGATCATTATGGTCGTGGCCTATCACAAGATCAATCAGTCGGCAGAGGACATCGCCGCATTGGGCCGGGTTGATCCGATCCTTGCGCTTTGGGGCCCGTTTTTGGTCTTCGCGGCGCTGATATTATGGATGTATTACCGCGTTGCTTATGTACCCGGCGGCCAAGCGATTGGCGCATTGGAGGCGACTTTTGCCAAAATATCCAAGCAGCTTGGCAAATTGTTTCAGAGGCGCAAGCCGCTCATCGATACGCCCGAACCAGTACCGGCTGAGTAGATAGATATGTCCTTCGACTTTTTCCCTTCCAGCACGCTGACGATGTATCTGGCCAAGATGTTCGTCATCCGCATTTTTGCCGTATTGGTGATGTTGGTACTGGTACTAATGATGCTCGATTTGCTGTCGACCAGCGGCGAGATTTTGGCGGTTGAGGGCAATGGTCAGGGCGAATTGCTGACCTATGCGGGCCTGCGGATACCCCAGCTTATATCGCGCTTTCTGCCTTATTCGGTGCTGCTGGCGACGCTAATCACTTTGGTGACGCTGAACCAAAACTCCGAAGTGGTCGCTATGAAGGCAGCTGGCCTGTCTGCACACCAAGTGCTGGCACCGCTTTTGCTGACCGCAGCCTTCGTGGCAGTGGCTAGCTTTGGCTTTAACGAGCGCGTTGTGACCCGCGCGACCGCTACGCTCAAAGTGTGGGAGGCGAGCGAATATGGCTCCATCCCGCCCAGTAGCGAGAGCAAGGCCAATGTTTATTTGTCCGATGGCGAGGATATTATCTCCGCAGCGACCATCACTGGCTCAGGCAAGGACATCGTGATGCAAGATGTCGCTTGGTATAATCGCGGCGCGAGCGGCATGATCCAGCAGCAGGTTAGTGCTGAAAGGGCCGTTTATGCAGCACCTGGCTGGAGGCTGACCAATGCGACCAGCTTCGATGTCACCAGCGCAGAAACACAGGAAATTGCCAATATCACCGTGGGAGAGGCGCTGACGCCGGATAAGATTGACCTGCAAGCGGTTGACCCCGACGCGTTGTCTTTTGCAGAGCTCTATCAATCGATAAAGGCCTATGAAGCCGTTGGCCGGCGGACCGCAGAAATGCGCGCGAAATGGTGGCACAAATTGTCTGGTCCTTTGTCTACATTCCTAATGCCATTGCTGGGCGCGGTAGCTGCCTTTGGCCTTGCGCGTTCGGGCCAATTGCTGGTGCGCGCAATTGTCGGCATGGCGCTGGGCTTTGCCTATTTCGTGGTCGATAATGCAGCACTGGCGATGGGCAATTTTGGCGGTTATCCGCCGTTTCTGGCCGCATGGGCGCCATTCTTTCTGTTTATCCTAATCGGTGAGACAGTCCTTATTCGAACCGAAGAATGAAACCGCAAAACGATTGGTCCCTTCGCCTGGCCAAGTCAGCAGATGCAGATCAGATGCCCGCAATCGAAAAGGCAGCATCAAGCCTGTTCGCGGACGATCCAGACTTAGACAAATTCGATTTTGATGACCTTTGGAAACCAACCGAATTGCGCAAGTTCATTCGGCGCGGGCATTGTTTGGTCGCACACGTGGGCGAGCATTTTGCTGGATTTTTGGTTTCAGAACCTTTTGGGCGCGAGCTGCATATTTGGGAAATGGACGTACATCCCGATTTCCAGCAGCGCGGTATTGGTGCAGGACTTATCCGTGCCTGTCAGATCGACGCGCGCAATACCGGTTTTCGCGCACTAACGCTGACAACATTTCATGATTTAGCGTGGAACGGACCGTTTTATGCCAAGCTGGGCTTCGACGAAGTCACCGCCTTGGATGCGCACCCAAGGCTCGCAAGCGAACTGGCGAATGAGGCTGATGACGGCCTGCCAATAGACCGCCGCTGTGCGATGATTTACTTTCTCGATTAGCGGGCGGGATCTCGCGCAATCATTGTGCTTTTGGCAATCCTAGCGACGAGCACAAACATGCCTGCATGGTTCGCCCCTTCATAAGTGGAACCAGCGCCCAATTCGCTGCGCAAACGCCGATGCGCCTCTGGCAGATCATGGTAAGGCATGGAGGGCATCAGATGATGCAGCGCATGATAGCGCAGACCAACAGGCGCCCAAACCTCTGCAATCATGCCAGGCGGTGGCACGTTTACACTGTCTAGGAATTGCGCAGTCACCGTCATCGGATCGCCCTCATTCTCCCACAAATGCGCCACCAAAGTGCGCAATTGGTTGAGCAAGGCGGTCACCGAAACGATCGCCAGCGCGATGAGCAACGGCCGCCAACCGATCATTTGCGTGGAGGCAAGCACGGCCCATGCCCAAAGGAAGCCAGCACTTTCCTGCCACAACATCAAAGTCCGCACAGCGCCCGTTGCAGGCTTGCGCCGGAAATCAGGATTGATCGCCAGCGATGATGCCCGCTGCCACAACAATGTACGCAGAGGCGGGATAATCGCGCTCAATGGCACCAGCACAGCAAAGCGCAATATCAGCGCGATGGGCGCGAGCAATGCAGCGATCACAAACAGCGGTAGGCTCCAAGGTTTCATCAGCGCCAACGGCAAATACTCAGGATCTTCAATCGTGCCATATTGCGTGCGCTTGTGGTGCAGCGTGTGGACGCCTTCATACATAAAGCTGGGCGTCAAAAGCGGAATACCCACCAGCGCATTCCAGACGAGGCGAAAGCCGGGAACCGCATCACGGTGCAGATGTGTGAGCTCATGATTAAACATCAGCGCGCGGTACAGCGCGAGCGATGCGATCAAACCACTCAGCAGCGCCAAAGGCAGGCTATCGGCCAGGACCGCGCCCGCAATACCGCTATAACCAAGACCGGCTGACAACAGCATGTCGGGCCAATAATAGCGCCCCTTTGCGGAGCCTAGATCGCGGGTCAGCTCACGCACCGCGCGCAGCATCGCCTTGTCATCAGTATCCATAAATTGCGCTCGGTGCGCTGGTCCGCCCTCCCGCAAGCTAGCAGGCGTAGACGTCAAAGAAGGATCAATAGTACCGGACATAGTTTTCAGCTTTACCGCAAAAGGCACAAAAGGCGCAAATGCTCAGTTTTCGTCAATTTCTCATCACTGTGATCGCCGCGCGTGCTTGACTTCGTATCTTGACCATCGCCACAGATACGCTTTGGTTTAACCGGAGTATGCAATTGTCTAGCGCTGAAGTGGTGATTGAAGCGGTATTTGGCAAGCAGGGCCGCGCCGCCTTTGTTGATTGCGGGCGCGCATTTGCCGCGCGCCTGCCCAATAGCGTCCCGCAATTACGCAGCGAACTAATGGAATTGGTCGATCCGGATAAGAACCCGTTTTTCGGCCATGCCCGCGCGCAGCTTTTCCTTGCAAAAAGCGGCGGCAAAACCGTTGGGCGCATATCTGCGCATATCGACGAATTGGCGCTGACCATGCCGCCTGAGCAGGGCTTTGGCCCTGGCACTGGCAATTTCGGCTATTTCGATGCTGAGAATGCGAGCGTTGGCGCAGCCTTGTTGGAAGGGGCGGAAAATTGGCTGCGCGAGCAAGGCATGAGCCGCTCTTTGGGCCCAATATCCCTTTCCATCTGGGAGGAACCTGGTCTGCTTGTACGCGGGCAAGATCATGCGCCTATGATCATGATGGGCCACCATCCTGCATCCTATCGCGGGTGGATTGAGAGTGCAGGATATACGCCTGCCAAAACGCTCTTCACCTATGATGTGCCAATCGACAGACCGTTCCCCAAGCTGGTGCAACGGATAGCCAAATCCGGCCAAAAAAATGAGCGTGTGACCGTGCGCCGCGTCGACAAATCGCGCTGGGACGAGGAGGCGGCCTCGGTTCTGGCGATCCTCAACGACGCGTGGTCTGACAATTGGGGTTTTGTCCCGCTAACTCCTGAAGAGATTGCATATACGGGTAAAAAGCTGAAACCGATCATTTTTGAACCGATCAATATGATTGCAGAACTGGATGGTGAGCCGGTCGCCTTCATGCTCACCTTCCCAGACATTAATCACGTGCTGCAGAAGATCGATGGAAAGCTCTTTCCCTTTGGTTGGTTCCATTTGCTGCGCTGGCTGCGCAAGCCCAGCCGATCAGGCATGCGTGTGCCTTTGATGGGCGTAAAGAAAGAACTGCACAATTCCCGGCTCGCCAGCCAGCTGGCTTTTATGATGATCAGCGATATTCGCGAAGCGTCGGTTGCAGAGTTTGATTCAAAACGCGGTGAGCTCGGCTGGATCCTCGATGACAATAAGGGGATGGTCGCGATTGCCAATACGATCGAAAGCACATGCAACCGCGAATATGTGATCTTTGAAAAAGCCCTTTAGCCGCGAAACCCTCCATATCTTTTGATCTCGCGCAGAAAAAGGCCCCTGCTCATCAGAGCAAGGGCCTTAAAATCGTGTCACCAGCCGCTTGGACGGAAGGGGGGCTCGGCGGTGACATTAAAAAATGCAGAAACCGGCAATCGGTTCCCAAAATTCTGACAAAAATGCAGCAACCTTGTGAAATTCACAAAATGCTTAGATTTTCATAAATTATTACTTTAATTATTTTGTTCACGGGAGCAATTTTTAAGACTAGTATAGTAATTCGTTTAAAAAATGAACTTTTACTGATTGGAACAACATCAATTACTTTTATAATACATATTTTTTCATAAATTTTGGGGTAAGTTCGTCAGATGTCGTTAAGTAACCGTGTTGCAGCGAATTTGCCGTATTTGCGTCGTTATGCGCGCGCACTCACCGGATCGCAGGAAAGCGGCGACACTTTTGTCTGCGCAACATTGCAGGCTTCCTTAGATAATCCGTCCTTTAAAAACATGCTCGAAGATGGCCGTACGGGCCTCTACCGTGCTTTCACCATTGTCTGGGCACAAACTCACAAGGATACAGGCGCATCCGGCCCAGACAATGAAACACATGCAACCGCCCACGAAGCGGCGGCGCGAAGACGGCTGAGCGCGATTACGCCGCTGAATCGGCAGGCATTATTGCTGATGATATTAGAAGAATTTAGCACTGATCAAGCCGCGGAGATCTTGGGGCTACGCAGTGATGAAATCGGCGATCTGGTGCAGGATGCGATCGGCGAAATTGATCATGAGTCTGCGACAAATGTTCTGATAATCGAGGATGAACCGCTGCCATATCAAAGACTGGGACCAAAATAAGAAAGCCCAAGCCTTTGCTTTTGGGGCGGTTCGCCGGCTGCAATTTACCCGACGCACTGGGCTTGCCGGTCGTCGCAGCGATATCGATAGCCTCGCGTCGAATGGCTTCTGAATAGAGGTCAAAACCCAGACTACGCTGATTGCCCTCGCCCGGAAGTTCTAGAAAAACAACAGGCACTTTTATAGCGCCGGGTTTTTCCTGTCTAATGACCTTGGCCCAGCCAACGCCTTGTGAACCGGCAGAATCATCAGCGGGAGGCAGAGCCTCTACAAAGCTAGCAAAGACTGCTTCATCGACCTCGTCCACCAGTGAAAATAGCGTTGCACCGGCACCCAAAAAGGCCAAATGATTGCTAACCCGCCTCTCGCGTCGCCAGATCGGCCGTCTTTTGGGTCATTTTGAGTCATCAAATCCTAACTAGCACTTCAATTGGGAACCAATCAGATTTATTGTCGTTTTTAGGTAGTTGAAAAAGTATAGGTGTTCCCGCCAAGCTGCGGCACTAAGTATAATACACCAATTAGGAAAGAACCTCCTAGAGCATGGCCAAACAAGGCAAAGATACAGTCCCTTCCAAGAAGAAGGGGGAAAGTCGCCCTTCACCGAAGGAGGCCCGCGATCCAGACTGGGCCAATGGCCTGCGCCAGCTTTATGATTCCGTAGTCGATGAGCCTCTGCCTGATAGCTTCAAAGATCTTCTCGACAAGCTCGATGACGAGAGCAAAAGCACCTAGCTTGCCATGCCTCAAATCGAACGCACGGCAGCAACACAAGCCGATTTCAAGCGCGAATTGACCGAGGTCATTCCGCATTTGCGGGCATTTGCACGTGGTCTTTGCGGGCGACCAGATTTAGCCGACGATCTCGTTCAAGAAGCGATGCTGAAGGCATGGGCTGCGCGCGACAGGTTTGAGCCGGGAACCTCAATGCGTGCTTGGATATTTGTGATCCTTCGCAATGCCTATCTTACCGATATGCGGCGCAATAAATTTCACGGCGATTATGATGAGATCGTTGCAGAACGCATTCTTACCGCTCCCGCTGGCCAAGAGGAACCGCTTCACCTTTCCGACATGCATCGCGCTCTGCAAACCCTTCCGCCGGAGCGGCGCGAGGCATTGCTGCTCGTGGGGGCTGGCGGCTTTTCCTATCAAGAGGCAGCGCAAATTTGCGGATGCGCTGTTGGCACGATCAAAAGCCGCGTTGGCCGCGCCAGAGCCACTATTACGGAAATGCTCGAAGAAGATTCTATTCCAGCTCGCTCTAGCAGCGACAGCGTCGCTCATACTGCAATCCTCGAGGAGCTCGATATTATCTCTAACAGGCAGTCAAACCACAATTAGGCTTTGGTTCTCCCAGCACTTTAAAAGACACAAAAAACCCGCCAGTATATCGCATCTGGCGGGTCTTTTTATGCGTGGTCTCTGATTTGGAGGCGAGGTCTAGGCATTTAACCTCATCATCTCGCCCCATCTCAAAACAGCTTTAGGCGTATACCCAAGCCGTGCCGCGTGCGAGATTTTCCGACGCAAATGCAAAGTTGAGCTTGTGATCGATGACCGCCGCCAAATAGGCAGGGCGCGCATTTTGATGATCGAGGTAATAGGCATGTTCCCATACATCGACGGTCAGCAGTGGGTTAAAGCCGCTGTCTGCCAACGTGTCACCATCATGCGTTTCTTCGATTGAGAGCTTACCGTCTTTTTCTGCAAGCCAAACCCAGCCGCTGGCGAAATGACCAAGGCCGCGCGCTTTCAATTGCTCTTTAAATTCAGCCATCGAACCAAAAGCTTCATCGATTTTTGCAGCCAAATCAGACGAAGGCGCGGTTTCTGAAGCAGCCATAGAATGCCAGTAAAAGCCGTGGTTCCAGCTTTGCGCAGCATTGTTGAAAAGGCCTTGGTTCGACCCACGAGCCGCCGCTACGATCGCTTCCATCGATGCATCAGCGTGGTCGGTGCCATCAATCGCTGCGTTCATTTTGTCGATATAGGCTTGGTGGTGCTTGCCGTAATGGAAAGACAAAGTGTTGGCCGAAACGGCTGGTTCCAGCGCATCATCGGCATAAGGGAGGGACATCAATGCAAAAGCCATGGGAACTCCAATAGTTGGTCGGTGTAAGAAATTGTCAATTCGCCTCTTCCTACTGAACGACAAGCGCTCAGCGAGCAAGGGTTTCAAATGCTAGGTGGGCGCGGGCGTGGCGATTTCAAGCCATCATTTGGGCGCATGGTCTGGGGCACGCCGATCCACCGCCGATGTCACTGCGACATTCATCGTTACATTGGCTAGGGTGCGCATAATATCAGGCATCATCTCCACCGCCACCAGCAGCGCCAGTGGCTCTATCGGCACTCCCATCGCCAGCGCAATCGGGCCGATCGACACAACAAAGCTGATCGAGCCCGGCAGGCTAACTGAACCGATGGAGATAATCACAGCCACCGCAATTCCGAGCAGCATTAGCGGCCAAGTCACGGCGATACCCGCCAAATCCGCGACATATAGCGCCACCGCCATATTCATCGCTACGCTGGTTGCGCGGAAAATTGCGACCGCCAAGGGCAGGACAAATTCCGATGTCTCATCACGCAATTTCAGCCGGTTCGCACTGTCGAGCATAGCCGGCAGGCTGGCGAGCGAGCTCTGCGTGGATACAGCCACCGTTTGTGCAGGCAAAATCGCCTTGGCAAACCGCAGCGGGCTAACCCCGCCAAGGCCCCATGCAATCCCGTATGCTAGCAACAAAATAAATGCGCCCATTGCCGATACCACCGCAATATAATGCAGCAGGACCAAAAATGCCCCGCCGCCGCTCTTCAGGCCGACACCAAATGCCAGCGCGAAAACGCCCACCGGCGCCACTTTCAAAACCCAGCCGATAATCATCAGCATTACATTGGCGAGCGCATGGAAAAAGCCGAGCATTCGCGCCGATTGCTCCGATGGCAAGCGCGATACAGCCACCGCAAATAAAGCGAAGAAAATGGTCAGTGGCAGCATGGCGGTCTCTGCCGCTGCCGCGACAATATTGGGTGCAATGAGCGAGGCCAGAAAAGCGAAAATGTCGGGCACTTCACCGGCGTCCTGCGGCCCGTCTGCAATGAAGAATGCCGCGTCTTTGGAGATATGAAATGTCTCCAGCACAATCGGCATCATCACAGCTGTGAACAAGCCGCCCAGCACCAATACCCCGAACACCAGAGCAAGAAACTTGCGCGCCGCCGCTCCTGCCCGTGCCGCCTCTGCCATTTGCGCAATGCCCAGCACCAGCAAGGCTGCGACCAGCGGAATAATCGTCATCTGCAATGCGCGCAGCCACAAGCTGCCTATCAGCGCAATGCTCTGTACCAAACGCTCGTTTAGATCCCCACCCGACAGCAAAGCTCCGATCAGCAATCCGCCAATCAACCCAGCCAAAGTCAGGCCCACTGGCAAGCGGATCGCCACCAATTCAAACCGCTCAGATGTCATTTGTGTCAAAACTGTTTACCCCATTTGCGCGACTTGCGCCTTCCCAAGCTGCGATAACCTCGCCAAGGCCTGATGACAAATGGCGCCAAACGTCTAAAGCAATACACCAAGTGAAGACACGGCAGGGAAGAGCCACAATGGCCACAAGCAAAGCACGCAAATTCTTCGGCACTGATGGGATCAGGGGCCGCACCAATTCTGATGTGATGACATCGGAAATGGCGATGAAAGTCGGCCAGGCGGCTGGCGGGCACTTTATGCGCGGCGCACACCGCCACCGTGTCGTAATCGGCAAAGACACGCGCTTGTCAGGCTATATGATCGAAAGCGCACTTGTCGCAGGCTTCACCAGTGTCGGCATGGATGTGATCATGACCGGCCCGCTGCCCACCCCGGCAATTGCCTTGATCACCCGCGAGATGCGTGCGGATTTGGGCGTGATGATTTCGGCCAGCCACAATCCTTATGAAGACAATGGGATCAAATTGTTTGGCCCCGATGGCTTTAAATTGTCCGACGAGGACGAGCTGGAAATTGAAAAACTGCTCGAATTGCAGCCTGCACTAGTGGATGCCTCACAAATTGGGCGCGCACGCCGGATCGAAGATGCAAGCGGACGCTATATCCATGCTGTCAAACAATCGGTGTCGGACGATATACGGTTCGATGATCTGAAAGTCGTGGTCGATTGCGCCAATGGCGCGGCTTATCAGGTCGCTCCCTCAGCAATCTGGGAACTCGGCGCAGAAGTTATTACTCTGGGCGTCACGCCCAATGGCACCAATATCAATGATGGCGTTGGCTCGACGGCCATTGAGGCGCTGCAAGCCAAAGTCGTGGAAGAAGGCGCAGACATTGGTATCGCTTTGGACGGAGATGCGGACAGGCTGATCGTGGTCGATGAAAAAGGCCGCGCGGTCGATGGCGACCAGTTGATGGCCCTGATCGCGGGCCGCATGCATGAAAAGGGCCAGCTAACAGGCGGCGGCGTTGTCGCCACCGTCATGTCCAATTTGGGGCTTGAGCGCTATTTGCAAAGCCTTGGCCTGACGCTGGAACGGACAAAAGTCGGCGACCGCTATGTGCTGGAAAAGATGAAAAGCGGCGGCTTCAATATTGGCGGTGAGCAATCGGGACATATGATCCTGCTCGACCATGCGACAACCGGCGATGGCACGGTAGCGGCCTTGCGCGTGCTCGCCAGTCTGGTGCGATCCGGCAAACCTGCATCGCAGCTATTGCATGTGTTCGATCCAGTGCCGCAATTGCTCAAAAATGTGCGCTATGAAGGGGCCAACCCTTTGGACAATGATGCGGTGAAATCCGTGATCGCTTCAGCTGAGGCAGAGCTAGAGGGCAAAGGCCGACTGGTCATCCGTAAATCGGGCACAGAGCCGCTCATCCGCGTTATGGCAGAGGGCGATGATAGTGCCCAAGTAGAGGCGGTGGTTGACCGCATTTGTGGCGCTGTAAAGGCCGCTCTTTAATGCTAGAAATGCGACCTGACTGCGAGGGCTGCGGCGCGGATTTGGCAGCCGAGGCGCCCGGCGCTTTCATTTGTAGTTTTGAGTGCACTTTTTGCGTTGGATGCGCTGAAAAAACCGACGATGCCTGCCCCAATTGCGGCGGCGAATTGATGGATCGGCCCACACGCAGCAAGCTTTCCCAAGAGAAATATCCAGCCTCCACCAAACGGATGTTCAAAACCTGATGGATACACTTATTCCACCCCGCATTCTTACCATTGCAGGCTCGGATTCCAGCGGCGGCGCAGGCATTCAAGCTGACATCAAAACGATCACTATGCTGGGCGGCTATGCGATGAGCGCGCTCACCGCTGCGACCGCGCAAAACAGTGTCGGTGTGCAAGCTATCGCGCCGATGTCGCCGGATTTCGTAGCTGAGCAAATCCGCTCCTGCGTCAGCGATATTGGCGTTGATGCGGTAAAAATTGGCATGCTGCATGATGAAGGCATTATCGCCGCTGTTGCCACTGAAATTGACAAGCTGGCGGACACCATCCCCGTCATTCTCGACCCCGTCATGATCGCGACATCGGGCGCTGCGCTGATCTCTGAAGGCGCGATCGCGGCAATGCGCGAAGCTTTATTCCCCCGCGCCACCATGCTCACCCCCAATTTACCGGAACTGATTAAATTAACCGGCGCAAACCCGCAAACGACCAAGGATATGGACGATGCGGCGATGACACTGGCCCAGCAATATGATTGCTATGTCCTTGCCAAAGGCGGGCATACCGCCGCAAAAGGCGAAGAGGCACGGATCGTCGATGTACTGGTGCGCGGCGGGACGCAGGCGATTGCCTTCAACAATGCGCGGATCGACACGCCCCATACGCATGGCACAGGCTGCACTTTATCCAGCGCGATCGCGTGCTTAATGGGCCACGGACAAAGCGCAGAGCACGCCGTCAGATTGGCGCGCCGCTTCGTCTATCAAGCCATTCTGCATGCTCCTGGCTTTGGCCAAGGTGGCGGACCTCTGGGCCATCAAGCAGTCCGCAAATTGTGATGGAACCAGTGCTCCGCGTTAATGGCGCTGGCGCTGACCCTTTGACCGGCACGGTGCGGCTGGATTGGAAAAAATCAATCTGGAATACAGGCATGCTCGTTGGCACAGTTGCGGCGCTTTTCACTGCGACATTGCAGGCTGTTTTGCTTTTCCTTGTTCTGACCTACGTTACCCTTCTTGTTGGGCATAGCGTTGGCATGCACCGCATGATGATCCACCGCAGTTTCAAGGCAAAGTCATGGCTCGCCAAGGCGTTGGTATATGTGGGAACAATTGTCGGAGTGGCAGGTCCGCTAGGGATCATTCGCATTCATGACACTCGCGATTGGGCGCAAAGAGAAGCGGCATGTCATGATTTCTTCGCTCACCGCCGATCATTTTTCCAAGACCTCTGCTGGAACTTATTTTACCGCTTTGAATTCCTCCATCCACCGAAAGTCACCATCGAGGCAGCGATAGTCAGCGATCCCTTCTACCGCTTTTTAGAGGGAACCTGGCGCCTTCAACAGATCCCACTTGGGTTGCTACTTTACGTTTGGGGCGGCTGGTCTTTCGTCCTTTGGGGCATATGCGCGAGGGTTTTCGTTAGCACTGTTGGCCATTGGAGCGTCACCTATTTCTGCCACAATCCTGGCCCTGGCCGGTGGCATGTGAAAGGCGCAGGTATTCAGGCATCTAACCTCAGAGGCCTTGGCTTAATCACCTATGGTGAGTGTTGGCACAATAACCATCATGCCTTTCCCGAAAGCGCCAAGATTGGTCTTGAAAAAGGGCAGCCTGATCCCGGTTGGTGGATCATAAACGCATTGCACAACGCTGGCTTAGTTTACGAAGTTCGATTGCCTAGAGAGAGCGGCAAACAAAGCGATCTTATCGATCACAAAGCACTTTAGCCGTCCAGCTCGTAAAATTCTGAAATATACGCCCACGCCTCATCGGCTGTTTCGCACCAATGGATGAGGTCGAGATCCTTTTTCGAGATCGTGCCCTCTTCCGCAATCGCCTCGAAATTCACAACCCGCGTCCAGAAGTCCTTGCCGAACAGGCAAATCGGAATGGGCTTCATCTTGCCGGTTTGGATCAGTGTCAGCAGCTCAAAGAATTCATCGAATGTGCCGAAGCCACCGGGGAACACCGCCACCGCCCGTGCCCGCAGCAAAAAGTGCATTTTGCGCAAAGCGAAATAGTGGAAGTTCAGCGATAGATAGGGCGTCACATATCTATTGGGCGCTTGCTCATGCGGGAGGATAATATTCAGGCCGATGCTTTCAGCGCCGGCATCAGATGCACCGCGATTGGCCGCCTCCATGATCGATGGGCCACCGCCTGAACACACGACAAACTGGCGCTTGCCGTCTTCTATGATCGCCTTTTCGCCAACCATCTTGGCCAGCTTTTGCGCCTCGGCATAATATTTCGATTTGGCCGCAAGATTGGCAGCGACCTTTTGCTCGTATTCCGTGCCGTCTTTAGCCGCTTCAATTTTGGCGTCCGCCTCATCCGGCGAAGGAATGCGCGCCGAGCCATACATTACCAAGGTTGAACCAACGCGGGCTTCGTCCAGCAGCATTTCTGGTTTCAACAATTCCAGTTGGAAACGCACTGGACGCAGCTCTTCGCGCAGCAGAAAGTCGGTATCAGCAAAGGCCAGCTTATAGGCTGGATGCTGCGTCTGCGGCGTGTGCTCTGGCCCCTTCTTAACGAAGTTAGCCTCTTGTTGGGCGGGATAGAATTTGCGGTCTGTAAGGTCTTTTTCTTTCATTCCGATCTTCTAGGGGCAGCTTCAGTGCGGGGCAAGCAGCAAGCAGCGCCTGCGCTACAAACAACCGTCAGGCTTGCTCACAATGCGTCAAGGCGCTAGCGTCACCGTCAGGTCCTCGTCCGGCCTGCATTTGGGCTAAGCGGCGAGAGGAAAAGAAAGATACTGTTTGAAATGGCGGAATATTCTCCGCCGGGCAAAGATAAAGGTGCTGGAAAAAAGAGGAACAATAAGTCCGGCAAGGTAGCCGATTTTCGCTACAAGCGTTCCTCCCAGCCAAATCCAAAACGCGGCAATTCTGCGAGCCCTCAGGGCAGCAGTGTGCCCGAAAAAATTAGCAAGAAAAATGGTCAAAATTCCAAAGGCAAACCCGGCCCAAGACAGGCCTATGCTGCGCTCGATCTAGGCACAAACAATTGCCGCCTGTTGATCGCGCGACCTTCAGGCGAAAATTTCACCGTTATTGATGCCTTTAGCCGCGTGGTAAAACTGGGCGAAAATCTGGCCACCACTGGGAAACTCTCAGAAGCGGCAATGGAGCGCACCTTGGGCGCATTGAAAGTGTGCAGCGATAAACTGCGCCGGCGCAATGTGCATCTCGCCCGCTCGGTTGCAACAGAAGCCTGCCGCAGGGCCAGCAATGGCGCTGCTTTCATTGAGCGCGTGCGCGAAGAAACCGGCATTGTGCTCGACATTATCAGCGCCGAAGAAGAGGCGCGGCTGGCGGTTTTAGGCTGCCATATTTTGCTGGAACATGGTGACAGTCCAGCGATTATTTTCGACATTGGCGGCGGTTCAACAGAGCTGGTTTTGCTAGAGCAAGGCGGCGAAACCGTGCCGCGCATTTTGGATTGGTTGTCTGTCCCTTGGGGAGTTGTTTCGCTCACTGATACTGTTCACCGCACAGGTTCAAGCGATGAAGAGCGCTTGGCACGATACACCGAAATGCGGCGTGTCGTGTTGGAAAGCCTGCAGCCCTTTGCGCAGCGTGTCAGCGAAGCCGCAAAAGCTGACGACATCCGTCTGCTCGGCACCAGCGGCACTGTGACAACATTGGCCAGCCTACATTTGGAATTGCCCCATTATGACCGCAAAGCTGTCGACGGGCTGATCGTGCCTTCAAAAGCCATGCGCGATATTAGCGAGAGATTGTCGCACATGTCACGCGGGGAGCGCGGCGACTTGCCCTGCATCGGGCAAGATCGGTCAGAACTTGTGGTGGCAGGATGCGCTATCCTTGAATCGATCCTCGATATTTGGCCAGCGGAAAAGCTGGGCGTTGCAGATCGCGGCATTCGTGAGGGCATTTTGCGCAGCTTAATGGCCATACCCGGAGTGCCCGACACTGGCCGCAGCAAACATGAAGGGAAGCGCGCATGAGCAGGTCAGGCGGCGATCCCAATCGGCGGGTCAAAACAGGCAAGAAGCGCAGCGAATCCTCGATCAAATGGTTGGAGCGTCAACTCAATGATCCTTATGTGAAAAAGGCAAAGGCTGACGGCTATCGCAGCCGTGCCGCCTACAAAATCCTTGAGCTCGACAAGCGTTTCAAACTCATTCGCGGATCGAAGCGCGTGGTCGATTTGGGCATTGCGCCGGGCGGCTGGGCGCAAGTTGTGCGCAAGCTGGCGCCAAATGCTGGGATCGTTGGGATCGATCTATTGCCGACGGAGCCGATCGAAGGCGTGACCATCTTTGAGATGGATTTCATGGATGATAAAGCGCCCGCAATGCTTGAGGCGGCGCTAGATGGTCCGCCCGATCTGGTGCTGTCGGATATGGCCGCCAATACTGTGGGCCACAAACAGACCGATCATTTGCGCACTATGGCATTGGTTGAGGCGGGCGCTTGGTTTGCAACCGAAACGCTGGAAAAAGGCGGCGCGTTTGTTGCCAAGGTTTTGGCAGGCGGCACCGATGCCGAATTGCTGAAAATGCTCAAAGCCCATTTCAATAGCGTAAAACACGCAAAACCGCCTGCGAGCCGCAAGGGTTCATCGGAATGGTATGTGGTCGCGCAGGGCTTTAAAGGGCGCGAGTAAAACGGCGCCCGGCGAAGGAGCGTTATGCGCCGCCTTCGTTTTCTTCAGCCGCAGCATCTTC
>JALZVZ010000192.1 GCA_023299945.1 Altererythrobacter sp.
GGGCTATGTCCCCAATGATTATCAAGTCGGCCAAACCGGCAAGATCGTCGCCCCTGAGGTTTACTTCGCAATCGGTATTTCCGGCGCGATCCAACACCTTGCCGGTATGAAAGATTCCAAGACGATCATCGCGATCAATAAGGATGAAGACGCACCGATCTTCCAAGTGGCAGACATTGGCCTAGTGGCTGATCTGTTTAACGCTGTGCCCGAATTGACTGGTAAGCTTTAAACAAAACTATCTAATTTCTTGTTGATCTTGATTTAAGCCCTCGTCCGGTTATTCTACGAAAGAATACTGGGCGGGGGTTTTGTTTGTGAAATTGAGATTTGTCTTCGGTCTAGCGGCTTTCGCTATTGCTTGGCCCCAAATCAGTAGCGCCCAAATACAACCTGTTCAGCTTGAGCCGACCAGTGGTTGGAAATTCGAAGCGCAAAGCGACGCGTGCCGAATTAGTCGGAGCTTTGGTGAAGGTGAGCAGAGCACTGAGGTATGGATCGAACAAAGCGGCTCTCAATCACCCTATAATTTTACGTTTGTGGGCAGGCATCTCACCCGCCCAATGGGGCCCTTGTTGCGGCTGCGTTTTAATGAAAATGCTGCCAACCTTAGAACCCACGTGAAAACAATGGCTGATGATGGCCGCCCGGCGCTGTCTGTTTTTGGTGTAACAATGGGCTCAGGCAGCGATAGCTACGATAGCGACACGCCGCTCAATATCGATAATATTTCAGCCGAAAATACCCTTTCAAACGCGCAAGTGCTTCGTGTTGATAGGGCGGCAAGACAACCTCTTCTTCTTGCAATGGGCCAAATGGGCGAGCCGCTGGCGCAATTGGAACTATGCTCTCGTGACTTAAGCATTAGGCTCCAAACAGCTTGGTCTGCGGCAGAAGAAGGGGCCAATCCTCCCATTTCAATTGATGAAAATGAATGGTTCGAATGGCGGGATTTCCCGCGCGAACTGCAAATGACAGGAGGCGCTGCAGCAACAGCCTTCCGGCTCACAATTGATTCGGTAGGCAAGCCAACAGATTGCCAAATTGTCGGCACGGATAACGCGAAAATGTACACTGGCAGGATTTGTAGCAAATTGCGTGAACGAGCCTTGCTGAAGCCGGCGCGCAACGCAAAGGGCGAAGCCATCGCTTCCTATTTCTATTCTTGCGTCATCTTTGCACTTCGCAAGAAGGATGTGCCGGTTGAAAACTGCGCGAAGAGAGCGCTGTGAGTTTATACTAACGAGAGGCCAAATAATGACACAGCCCCCATCAGCCTTGCACATTATCCTCGCAGCAGCTTACTTCAGCGGCATCGCAGCGGCGCCCTTATCGGCTCAGGCAGAGCAAGATGCTGGTTCGAAAGCACAGGGCGCCAAAAGCACGCTCACCCTTGCGCCCCAAGGCGAATGGAAGCTGCGTGCGCGACAGGATACATGCCGCGCCTCGCGCGTGTTTGGCGAAGGCGAAAACCAGACAACACTTTGGATTGATCAAGGCGGCAAAGAACCCAATTACAATCTAACGTTGATCGGGCAACCCTTGCGCCATTCCTATGGCAGAGCAGTTCGCATCCAATTTGGCGAGGAGAAAGAAAGCCTGCGCAGTTATGTTCGAGCCAAATCGAGCAAAGGGCGCCCAGTGCTGACCATGTTTGGGGTCGCCATTGTGCCGCCCGAAATTGAGCGAAAAGCAGATGCGGAAATTGAAGAACTCAGCACACAGCGGATCAATGCAATCAAAACCTTCCGCATCGCAGAATCCATTATAGACCCGCTCGAATTTGAGCTGGGAAGCATGGCTAAGGCGCTGAATTTCCTGCGCGGCTGCTCAGAGCAATTGTCGATCACTTTGAACCGCGCGCTAT
Organism: Altererythrobacter sp.; assembly: GCA_023299945.1. Classification (GTDB taxonomy): domain Bacteria; phylum Pseudomonadota; class Alphaproteobacteria; order Sphingomonadales; family Sphingomonadaceae; genus Erythrobacter. The sequence continues at coordinate 1,868 of JALZVZ010000192.1, forward strand.
CATCCAAATCCGGCAAGTCGCAGCCACCAGAATTGCTGAATAGTTCAAATATGGCGCGGTTGATCCGCTACCCCACCTATTTGGTCAACGCGCGCATGGAGGCGAGAGTGGAATTCCGGCTCACCATCAACGCCAAGGGCAAGCCGACCAATTGCAACATTCGCAGAAGTAACAGGCCGCAATTGTTCGACGATGCTGTTTGTTTGGGGCTCATGAAGCACGGGAAATTCGATGCTGCCTTGAATGCCGATGGCGAGCCAACTGCTTCCTATTATTGGTCGGGCGTCACATTTGATATTCGATAATTTGTTCAATTGGAGAGCTCCGGCATGAACCACAAGTATCCCAAAACTCTATCAGTATTTGCTGCTCTAGCCATTGCCGCTGTGCCTACAATTGTGGCCGCCAAGGACAAGGGCTCCCAGCCGCTGGTGGTGGAACCAAGCGGATCGTGGAATGTCGATTACGGTAAGGAGACTTGCCGCCTTGCACGGATATTTGGAGAGGGCGAAAATCGCCATGCGATCTTCTTTGAGCAATGGGGACCCGACAGTGGTTTTTCCTTCACCGCTGCGGGCCCAGGTTTCAAACGTTTTAAAGGCGGGAGGACAACCGAATGGCGCGTGTTTGAAGGGCATGAACCGCGTGAAACTCAGCCTATGACAGGTGATTTGAACTCCATAGGCCCTGCATTGATCTATAGCGGCCTTAGCCTCGAAGAAGGGCAAGAAGACCATGATCCCACTAAGCGCGGCGAGCTCAAGGAGAAGGACGAGCAAAAACAGGACAAAGAACGAAAGCCAATGCCTGCTCTCGATATTGAATTTGCCAGCAAAGCAAAATTCATTGCATTGAAGCAAGGCAAGCGCGAGGTGCTTTTGAACACTGGACCTTTGGACGAGGCGTTTGCAGTGCTGAATGATTGTGCTGCCAATCTCATCACCGAATGGGGCTTAGATTTGGAAGAACACAAGACGATGACGCGGGCAGCGCAATGGACCAATCAAGCTAAGGTGGTGCGTCGGATTATCGATAATTACCCCAGAACCGCTTTTAACAGGGGCGAGCAGGGGATCATGCAAATGCGGGTGAATATTGATGAGAGCGGCGCTGTGACACAGTGCACCATCGGCAAAGCAACCGATACGCAATATCTCAATTCGCCTGCCTGCGGACCGATGCAACAGGCCGAATTTGAGCCGGCCTTAGACAAGGATGGAAAGCCGATGGCATCCTATTATCGAACCAACATAATATACCGGATCGGCGGGTAGAGGCGCGGCATTTTCCTACTTTGCCAATGTCTGTTAGATTCTCAGCAGGCTCATTTTAAATGCATTTGCAGTTTGGATGCTTGTCCAAGCGCGGCCCAAACCGCCCCTTAAGGCGTATCTTCGGATGTGTTTATTGAACAAGCTCGTGTTTTGCATGCGATTGGGTGGCTGTCTAAAGCACGCCGTCAATCACATGCAGGGTGACACCAACCAAGCCGCCAACCAGCGTGCCATTGATGCGGATAAATTGCAGATCACGGCCCACCGCGCTCTCAATCCGACCAGT
>JALZVZ010000193.1 GCA_023299945.1 Altererythrobacter sp.
TTCGCCATAAGTGGTAGACGCCTGTTCGTAGCGTGTATCCTGCACAGCCTGCGGGTTTTGTTGAACCGTTTCACCGCGTTCGGCACGGTCCCATGCGGCGGCATAGCGATCATCACTCCACTGGCGATTTTGCGCAGGGGCTGCTGAATTTTGCGCAGAGTAATTGCCGCCATAGGCGATATCTTCAATCTTGCCATTTTGGTCGATCCGGCAAGAGAAGCTATCGCCATTATAAATCGTGCCGGTCACTTGCCAGCCCGATGCATTGCGGCTGACATTATCGACCTGGTCAACGCGCACATCGCGCTCAATTGAGCCAACACAGCGCGAGACTGCGCCATCAATTCCCCGGGTCCCTTGCGTGTCGGCAGAACCGCGGCGCGGCGCGCTATCACGGGGATAATCGCGGGTTTCGCGGCGTTTGTTATTGTTTGATGCAGCACTGGCAATTGCGGCAATTGTTCCCAGCACCAAAATGCCGCCAATCACATCGCCTGCATCAACGCGGTTGCGGCGATAACGGCGCCCGCGATAATTGTCCGCATTGACTTCTTCCGCTTCAAAATCGCCGATCATATCCACTGGCACTTGCACATTGGTGCGCGGCAAATCGGCCGCAAGCACTGGGCTGGCGGCCATAGAGGCAGCGGCGGCAAGGCCCAAAGAGGATGCGGAAACTTTGAAAAAATGGGCCATGATACGTTGCGACCTTTCATAAAATTTTGAATATTGAGCAGCTTATGAGCAATGCTGCATGTCTTTAGGCTGAACCGAAAGTCTTGCAGGCCTCCCTCCCCGATCCACATAAGGAAACGCCGAGCATTGCTGCCCGGCGCCCCATCCCGGTGGTGGCGGGATGACTGTTTCGCTATTGAGTGAATGATTACAGCCCGCGAATGCCGCTATAATTTACGCCGGCCACGCGGCCATTTTCGATGTGGCAAGTGAACTTGCCCCGGTCGGCACGGTTACTATTTTTGTTGTAGCCATAACCGCGGTCATCATGACGGTACCGGTCATTGTAACGGTGACCATTGTTTGCGCCGCGATAGCCGCGCGCTCCATCAACAACCAAGCGGCCTTTTACTTTCCAGCCATAGCGTGTGTTATCAACATCGCGGATTTGCGTGACATCAGCGAAGCGGTAGCCAGCACGTTTGGCCCGACCTTCAGCTGTACGGATACAGCGCTCCACTGCAGCACGAGGATTGCCCTGACGATAGTTGCTCTGACGATAATTGCGGTCATTATAGCCGCGCTTATTGCTTGCAGCGGAGGCCACAGCGGCAATGCCGCCCAGTATCAAAGCGCCCGCAATGATATCGCCTGCATCGACGCGGTTGCGGTCATTGTTCCGCGCCGCCGCCGGAGCAGCAGAAGTCATTGCCATCGCGCCAGCGGCGACAGTTCCAGCTATTGCTTTGGTAATGGTCTTCATCAGTTTCATCCTTGTGATTTGCGAAACCGGAACGGTGTGTCCCGATTGCAAGATCAGTTATAGATGAAGGGCTGTGAGGTAAGCCTGAATTCCTCCGTCAGACGCCGTTCAGTAAACTCGCACCTTTTCTGAACGCCTGGTCATCTGCCGAGGGGGATCACTCTCCCTCTGGTACGGTCAAACCAGTGAATTTGGCCAGAAAAGAGAGCACATCTGCGCCCTCTTCAATCGCTTTGTCCGTCGGTTTGCCTGACCCATGACCGGCCCGCGTCTCAATCCGAATGATATGCGGCTTGTCACCAAGATCAGCGGCTTGCAATGCGGCGGCATATTTAAAGCTATGCGCAGGCACGACGCGGTCGTCAGTATCCGCCGTGGTCACCAGAACGGCAGGATATTGCGTGCCGGTCTTAATGTTGTGATAGGGCGAATAAGAGCGCAGCAGCTTCCAATCTTCCTCGCGGTCGGGATAGCCGTAATCATCCACCCAATAGCGGCCAGCGGTCCAACGATTAAACCGCAGCATATCCATTACGCCTACGGCCGCATGGGAGGCATTGACCAGATCGGGGCGCTGATTGGTCACCGCCCCCACCAACAATCCGCCATTGGAGCCGCCTTGGATCGCGAGCCCATCGGGCGTGGTGTAGCCTTCCGCTTTCAAAAACTCGCCCGCAGCGATGAAATCATCAAAGCTGTTCTGCTTGTTCGCGCGCCGGCCGCCATCGTGCCATTCCTTGCCATATTCACCGCCGCCGCGAATATTCGCCAGCGCGAATACGCCGCCTGCCTCCATCCAAGCCATCCGTGTGGCGGAAAAGCCGGGGGTGAGCGAAATATCAAATCCGCCATAACCATAGAGCAAGGTTGGCGCCGCCGTATTGGCCGCAGCCAATGATTTCTTGCGCACGATGAACATGGGTACTTTTGTGCCATCTTTCGACGCGAAGAAACGCTGCTCTACCGCATAATCATCGGGATCAAAGGTGAGCTCTGGGCTGGCGAAGAGTGATGTTTCGCCCGTCTCCAAATTCAGCCGGTAAATCGAACTGGGTCGGTTAAAGCTGGTGTAGCTGTAGAATGTTTCAGGAATGCCCGCTTTGCCGCCAAAACCGCCCGCAGAGCCGAACGCGCCAAGCTCGATTTGACCGACTGGCTTGCCCTTCAAATCAAACAGAAGCGCATTGGAGGCCGCGTCCTTCAAATATTCGACCACCAGACGGCTGCCAACGATGGAAGCGCCAGCAATCGGCTCAGCCGTCTCTGCAATAAGCGTGGTCCATTCGGGCTTTTGCGCGTCCATATCAATCGCGACGATGCGGAATTTGGGCGCGCCTTGATTGGTGACGAAATACAAAGTGCCATCGACACTATCGATCAAATTCCACGCATGCTCAAAGCCGGTGACAAGCGGGATGGGCCTCCACCCTTGTGTGCCGCGCTTATCCAGATCGATTATGCTCACTTCTTGGCGCGCTTCTGTGCCTGTTCCGCTGGTTAGGACGAGCCAGCGCCCATCCTCTGTTGTCTGGGAAAAATGGCCGCGTTCTTTGTGGGCAGGTGTTGCGAACACTTGCTCATCTTCGCTTTGATCGGTGCCAATGCGGTGGAAATAGACCGTTTGGTTGAAATTTTGCGCTTGGAAATCCTGGCCTTCTTGCGGCTCTGGAAAGCGCGAATAGAAATAGCCTTCATTGCCGAGCCACGAAATGCCGGTGAACTTGGCCCAGCGCACTTCTTGGCTTTCAATTTCGCCGGTTTTGACATCGAGCACGCGGATGATACGCCAATCGGTCCCGCCATCCTGCACGCTGTAGGCCAGCTTCGATCCGTCTTCAGAGGCAACCCAGCCCGCCAGAGCGGTCGCGCCATCATCTGCCCATGCGTTGGGGTCGAGCAGCAGGCGGCGCTCCCCCTCTAGCCCGTCTTGCACGAACAATTGCGACTGGTTTTGCAGGCCGGAATTGCGGGTGTAAAAATAGCGGTCACCGGCTCTGCGCGGAATGCCAAAGCGTTCGAAATCGAGCAGACCGCCAATCTTTTCATTGAACCACGCATTGCCCTTAAGGCCTTCCAAATAGCCTTCTGTGACTGTGTTCTGGCGCGTCACCCAATCGGCGACTTCTTCATTGTTGCGCACATCTTCTTCTAGCCAGCGATAGGGGTCGGCAACTTCCTCACCAAAAAACGTTTCAACAATCGGATCGGTGCGGGTTTCAGGATATTGAGGCAAAGCTTCAGTCTCAGCAGATAGAGGGGCAGAAAAAGGGACAGCAAGGAGGCTTGCAGCAACAAGCGCCAGATAAGGTGCACGGATCATAGGGTCGAAAACTCGCTTGGATTTTGAAAGATTACTCGCTGATTTTACGCGCGATTACAGCGCCGCCAACACATCGCGGGTAAAGGCGATAATGTCAAAGCGTGCAGCGCCCGGGTCCTCGCCGCGGCGCACAATGACGACATTTTTGCTCGGCACGATAACGATATATTGCCCGCGGCGGCCCGCTGCATAAAACGTATCTTTGGGCACGCCTTCTGAATTGTTCATCAACCAAAAGCCCGCGCCATAGCCGACGGGGCGCCCTTCGGGTTGCGGGCCGCTGGGGCTGGAGACATATTCGCGCCAATTTTCGGGAAGCAAACGCTCCTCATTCTCGGCGCCTTTATTGATGACGCCATCATCGAGATAGAGCTGACCCAATTTTGCCAAATCGCGGGCAGTTGACCACACCTGACTGGAGAGGATGTAATCCCCGCGAATATCGGTTTCGGCCACGGTGTGCCGCATGCCCAGTTTTTCGAAGATTTCAGACGGTTTGTAATAGCTGATATAATTGTCGATCGCTTTCACCGCCATCAGCGTATCATTATTCGCATAGCGAAATGTGCTGCCCGGCTTATGGATCAGCGGCCAGCCGGTTGCCGTTTCATTGACGGTGGAACCGCCCCAATAGAGCCCCAGACTGCGGTTGCCCGGCGTGTCTGTATAACGCCCCGATGCCATGCGCAGCAGATGATCCAGAGTGATCGCATTGCGCGGCTCTGCCCGCCCGCCCTGCCGCCAATAATTGAGGCCGATGGGCTCATTTACATCCGCTTCGCCTTCTTGAACGGCGACACCGACCAAGGTTGCAGCAATGCTTTTGGCGACCGACCATGTGCGCTGGGGGGAAATTCGCGAGAAGCCATCTGCGTATTGCTCCCCAATAAGACGACCCTCGCGCTGAACAACGATTGCAGTTGTCCGCCCCGCCCCTTTAAATGCGCTAGTCACAGTTGGGCCAAGAGCTCTCAAATCGTCAGAAAAGCCAGGCACACTCGGTGGTGGTGGTGCTTCGCTCTTGTCCATTTCAATCGCTTGATCTGGCTGACTCCAACTTTCAGGCGTCCCAATAGGCAATGCTGAGCAGCCGCTTTCCGCAAAATAGGCAGCAATGCGCGGGGGCATATCTGCGTCCCAATCAACCGCAACATGCGCGATTTGTCCCGTGGGCCGCCGGACGATTTCATACTCAAGCTCACCCACAATTGCATCGAGCGGTTTCTGGATGCCTTGAAGTTCCCACTGCTCCACACTTTCCGGCGTGCGCTTTGCGCCGTTCTTCTCCGCATTGCCAATCGCACTGCACAGCATCAGAGCCTTATAACCAGCGGCCAGAGCGCGGTCATATTTGCCATCAAGCTGATCTTGCGCAGATTGCGCCGCAGCTGGTGATGATAGGGTGAGCGCGGCAGTGGTGGCTGCGGCGAAAAACGTCTTTCTCATGGGCGCGAGTGTAAGCCCGCCAGCCCAAAAGAAAAGGGCCAGCAGATCGCTCTGCCAGCCCCCTCAATGTCGTTGGTCGAATTTAAGCTTACGCGGTTGCTTCAGCCAATTCTTCTTCTTCTACATGCATGACAGGGCCGCTGTCTTGGCCCTTGGCGTCTTCGTCGCGGTCAACCAATTCAATGAT
>JALZVZ010000194.1 GCA_023299945.1 Altererythrobacter sp.
GGCTATCCGGTGATGATGAAGGCCTCTGCTGGCGGCGGGGGCAAGGGCATGCGTCTGGCCTATAGCGAAAAGGACGTGCGCGAAGGGTTTGAGGCGACCAAGCGCGAGGGTTTAAATAGCTTCGGCGATGACCGCGTTTTCATTGAGAAATTCATCCTCAATCCGCGCCATATTGAGATCCAAATCCTCGGTGATAAGCACGGCAATATCGTCTATCTGAATGAGCGTGAATGTTCGATCCAGCGGCGCCACCAAAAGGTTGTCGAAGAAGCGCCTTCGCCTTTTGTTACACCCAAAATGCGCAAAGCCATGGGCGAGCAATGCGTCGCTTTATCCGCGGCCGTGGATTACCACAGCGCGGGCACAGTGGAATTGATTGTCAGCGGCGCTGATCCATCGGGCGAAAGCTTTTACTTCCTCGAAATGAACACGCGTTTGCAGGTCGAGCATCCAGTGACAGAGGCGATCACAGGCGTTGATCTGGTCGAACAAATGATCCGTGTGGCTGCCGGCGAAAAGCTAGAAATGACGCAAGACGACATTGGCATTGACGGTTGGTCGATTGAAAACCGCGTCTATGCCGAGGACCCCTATCGCGGTTTCTTGCCCAGCACTGGCCGTTTGGTTGAATATAAACCGACACTAGAAGGCTGGACTGATGATGGTGCAGCAAACGGCCGGCGCGGTGTTGACGGTGTGCGCGTAGATGATGGTGTTTACGAGGGCGGCGAGGTGTCGATGTTCTACGATCCGATGATCGCAAAACTGGTCACTTGGGCACCGACGCGAGACGAAGCAGCGGACAAACAAATCGCTGCGCTCGACAATTTTCGTATCAAGGGGCTGGGGCATAATGTCGATTTCCTCAGCGCGATTATGCAGCACGAACGCTTTCGTTCTGGCGAGCTGACAACGGGCTTTATCGCGGAGGAATATCCCGATGGCTTTACTGGTGCTGCCACTGATGATGCGCTGATGCAGCAATTGGCGGCGCTGTTTGCTGGCGCGGAATTTAGCACCCGCGTTCGGGCGCAGCAAATCTCTGGTCAAATGGCAGAAGTGCCCAATCCAACGTCCAATTGGGCGGTGAAAATTGGCGATGCCACCCATAACGTTACCTTGGAAGAAGGCGGTGCTAGTGTTGATGGAACACACATCAATGGCACGTGGGATTGGCAGCCGGGCATGCACTCCGCGCAGGTTACAGGCGACAATGCCATGGGCGTTCAGGTGGAACGCAAGGGTGTTCGCTGGGTAATCACGACCCGCGGTGCCAGCCACGAAGCGTTGGTTCTTCCCGCTGATGTCGCGCCATTGGCCGAGCACATGATTGAGAAGATCCCGCCGGATCTGTCAAAGTTTCTGATCTGCCCAATGCCGGGTCTGCTTGTAAAACTGCATGTGGCCGAGGGTGAGGAAGTCCAACCCGGACAACCATTGGCCACGGTTGAAGCGATGAAGATGGAGAACATTCTTCGCGCTGAAAAAGAGGGCAAAATCGCGGTCATCAATGCGGCCGAAGGCGAAAGCTTGGCGGTGGATGCGGTGATCTTGGAATTGGAATAGAACCTATTCTCGCTTTGCTTCCCATCACTGAACCCGGCTAGAATGTCACTCGCCTGCGAAATTTTGGAAACATGCCATGCATATGAACCATGCGCCCGATGCAGAGGCAGCCGATGAGGCCGGTTTTGATGACTTTCTGAAGATTGATATTCGTTTGGGGACGATTGTCTCAGCGGAACAATTTCCAGAGGCGCGCAACCCCTCATACCAATTGGTAATAGATTTTGGGGCCGCGATCGGCCTTAAGAAAAGTTGCGCTCAAATCGTGGTCAATTATCCGCTTGATGAACTGATCGGCAGACAAATTGCTGCAGTTGTCAATTTCCCGCCGCGTCAGATTGGGCCTGCCATGTCAGAAGTGCTGACATTGGGTTTTGCCGATGAAGAAGGTGAGGTTGTGCTGTTCGCACCGGATGTGAAGGTCCCCGATGGTTCTCGGCTCTTCTAATATTGGTGCAAATGCTTGCGGGAAGCAGGCTTAAAATTGCTCATCCAGAAACGCGGCAATATCTGACAATTCCACATCGCGGGCGAGATAGGCCTCGCCCAATCCGCGCAGCAGGATGAAGGGCAATGTTCCTGCGTCCATTTTCTTATCATGCACCATGTGATCGGCGAGCGTCTGACCGCCGCAGGTAAGGTCCAAATCAGTCACTTCGGTAGGCAGTCCAGCGGAATGAATGGCGCGGGTAATCCGTTCCGCCACTTCGCTGCTAATTTCACCGCGCCGCGCAGAATATCGGGCTGCCAGAACCATGCCGATGGCAACGCCCTCTCCGTGCAAAAGCGCGTCTGAAAAGCCGGTTTCTGCCTCCAATGCATGGCCGAAAGTGTGACCTAGATTGAGCAGAGCGCGCGTGCCGGAAAGCTCGCGCTCATCCTCGGCCACGATGCGCGCTTTGGCTGCGACAGAATTGGCGACGGCCATTTCCAAAACCTCTGGATCACGCGCAATGACGCGCGGGCCCATTGCTTCCAACCAAATGAAGAACTCAGCATCGCCCAAAATACCGTATTTGATTACCTCAGCATAGCCTGCGCGCATTTCGCGCGGTGGCAGCGTCTCCAAGCAATCCAGATCAGCCAGCACTAGCGATGGTTGATGAAACGCGCCGATCAAATTCTTGCCAGCGCCCGTATTGATCGCGGTCTTGCCGCCGACTGAGCTATCCACTTGCGCTAGCAATGTGGTCGGGATTTGCACAAAGCCGCAGCCGCGTTTTAGCACTGCGCAAGCAAATCCGGTGAGATCGCCGACAACCCCGCCTCCAAGCGCCAGCACATGATCGCCGCGCTCTACGCCCTGCGCCAGCATCCAATCTGTCAAAGCCTCAAGCCCGCTCCAGCTTTTGGCGCCTTCGCCCGGCTCGACCACATGCCATACGGCGGTTTTGCCAGCCTTGGCCAAAGATGCTTCAACAGCGGCGCGCCAATGCTGCGCCACGTTTTTGTCTGTAACAATCGGCACGATATCTTTGCGCAGAAAGTCAGCAGCTTCTTGGCCGCAGTTTTTTAGCAATCCGTTGCCAATGCGCACTTCATATTCGCGCCCAGACAAGGAGACAGGGATTACAGCCATTGGTCGAGACTTTCTATAATACGCAGCGCAGTGTGTTCATGCGGGCCATCCATGCTTTCCACGCGGATTTGCGATTGGCTATAGAAGGGTTCGCGCGTCCTCGACAACTCGCTTAAAATTTCATGCGGATCGCCGGTTTTCAGTAAAGGCCGCGTGTTCTTGCGTGAGGTGCGCTCCACCAATGTTTCCACAGAGCAATCAATCCAAACTGCAATCGCTTGTTCAAGGATCAGCGCGCGGGTTTCATCGTCCACAAACGCTCCGCCGCCGGTCGCTATGACGCCTTGGGCCTCTTCGATAAGGCGCGCAATTACGCGGCGTTCACCGGCGCGGAAGTAATCTTCGCCGTGCGCCTCGAAGATTTCTGCAATGCTGCGCTGGGCGGCTTCTTCTATGGCTGCATCTGAATCTATAAAATCGCGCCCCAGCAGCGAGGCCAGCTTGCGGCCAACCGTTGTTTTACCGACTCCCATCAGGCCAACCAGCACGATAGGTTTGCGCGCGCGGTTCAAACGCTCCGCAATTTTTGCGATTTCAGTGGAACTCAAGGAGGGTGCAGTTTGTGCCATTGCCGCTAAGCCTATAGATAGGGTAGGGCGCCATGCAATATGGATGTTGACGACAAACCAAACGAATCCCCGAACAATGCGGGGTCGCCGATGAAAAATAAGGGACGTGTTTTGACGCTGATGTTGCTTCTATTGTTGAGCATTGTGTTTCTCGCATGGTTTGATGCCGGTGAAGAGGCGCTGCACACGATTGTCCAACCTTTGCCCTCGCCTTTGTCTGAGGGCGCAGTAGGAGGCGCACAATGAAGCGCTGGGTAGCTTTGAGCGGTGCCGGATTGCTGGCATTGGGCGCAAGTTTTGCAGGGGCGCAGGAATCGCTTCTGCCCCCTGGTTTTGATGACCCAGCGCCTGCACCGGCTCCTGCGCCCGCACCAGCTCCTGCGCCAGCGCCTGCACAATCGCAACCGTCTGGCGGGCCGGGCAGCACGCCATCAGCATCTGTTTCGCGGCCCGTCGTCCAAGGCGCGCCTTCGGGCGGTTCATCGTCATCTTCATCATCGTCAAGCAATTCTCGGGGTTCTTCGAGCAGTTCTTCGTCGAGCAATACGGTTTCCGGACGTTTGCCTTCTCTGCGCGAATTGGAAGCCATGTCGGTTGACGAGCTTGACCAAATGCTCGGGCTCAAGCCGCGTTATGATATGCCGCCCGCAGCGCGCCGCTCGCTGGATGAAGTGGGCGTGATTTCCGTGGCCGAAGGCGGCGTCCCTGCGGCCTCGCTCACCAATCAACCTGCGTCTTTGGTAAAGGCTGCGCTGGAAGGCACCAAAGGGCGTTTCGTATCGCGTTGGGGTCATATAATGCTGCGTAAGGCATTGCTTAGCCGTATGGCTGCGCCCGATGGTATGAACCAGATCGAATTTACCGCAATGCGTGCCGCTTTGCTCAACCGCATGGGCGAGCATCAAGCTGCACGTGCATTGGTGCAAGAAATTGACACCCGCAATTGGGATGATGCGCTGAATGATGCAGGCGTCGACGCCTATCTGGGTTCCGCGGATATTGTCGGGGCATGTCCCACGGTTAGGCTCGGTAAGAGTGAACGCGATGATGCGACATGGACTATGCTCAAATCGATCTGCCGCGCCTATACTGGCGAGGTAAGCGGCGGGGTCCGCGAGTTGGACCGTGCGCTTGATAAAGAAGAAGCGCCCGCAATCGATCTGTTGCTGGCGCAGCGTTTCGCAGGGGCAGCGGGCCGCGGGCAGCAGGCGGTTAATGTTGAGTGGGAGGGCGTTGAAGAATTGACGCCTTGGCGGTTTGCTTTGGCCAATGCCGTGGGTCAGGAAATTCCGGATAGCCTGATCGGTAATGCCGGTCCCTATTACCAACGCATATGGGCCACCGCTCCGATGGTTTCCTTAGGCTTGCGCGCAAGAGGTTCTACGCGGGCTGCGCGCGACGGTATTTTGTCGAGCCGCGCGATGGTCGATTTGTTCAGCCAAATTTATGCCGATGGTTCGGTTGAGGGCGGCGCAGCTGCACTTTCCCGCCAATTGCGCGAGGCTTTCGTAGCCAGCGATCCTGCTGAGCGCGTTACCGCGATGCGCACCTTGTGGAATGGCGAGAAGCCGGAGAGCAATGCAGGCGAATATGGCCGTTATGTCATGACGGCTTACGCCGCAGCGCGTATTCCGGCATCAGAGGCTCTGGCAGATGATGCAGTGCCGCTGATCGCATCCATGCTAACCGCTGGCCTCGACCGTGATGCCGCAGCTTGGCAACCGGTGGTGGAAACTGGCGGCGATGCTTGGGCGATGATCGCACTGGGCACAGATAGCCCGCAATTGCCGATACCTGCTGGAGATATTGAAGATTTCTTTGGCAATGATGGCAGCGAGGCACAGCGCAAATCGCAGTTTCTGCTGGCCGGCTTGGCTGGCCTTGGCCGAGTGGCTCAGGCAGATATTGCGCCCCTGACCGAGGAATTGGAGCTTAATCTTGGCCGCCAAACCAAATGGAGCCGGAATATTTCGGCGGCGGCACAGTTCCGCAATGCGGGATTGGTTTCCATGTTGGCTGGTCTGGGGATGCAGGGTGATGATTGGTCGCAAATGACCCCGCTGCATCTCTATCACATCGTATCGGCGCTCAATCAGGTCGGCATGTCGGGCGAGGCGCGAATGATCGCAGCAGAGGCAATTGCGCGCAGCTAATGGCAGCCGCCGTAGAAGCGTTTTTGGACATGTTGGCCGCTGAACGCGGCGCAGCGGCAAATACGCTGTTGGCATATCGGCGTGATCTGGAGGGCGCGGAGGCTGCGATTGGTGATTTAGCGAGCGTAGACCGCGACGCAGTGGCGCGCCTTTCCGGCGTATGGGCTGATCTTGCCCCCGGGTCCGTCGCCCGCAAATCCTCGGCATTGCGGCAGTTTTTCGGATTTGCTGTTGATGAAGGGTGGCGCGGTGATGACCCATCGCCCAGCTTGCCTCGTCCAGCGACGAAACGTCCTTTGCCAAAAATTCTCAGCCATGGAGACATTGAAAAGCTGTTCGCACGGGCCGAGCTAGAGGCTGTAGCAGGCACACCCAGCGCAGTGCGGCAATTGGCGCTGCTGGAGATGCTCTATGGTTCCGGTCTGCGCGCAACTGAACTTGTGTCGCTTCCCGTTGCTGCGGTCCCGCGTGATGCCCCATTTTTGACCGTTATGGGCAAGGGCGGTCAGGCCCGCATGGTCCCTGTCAGTGACCGCGCAAGCGAGGCTTTGCAAAGCTGGCTGGAGCTGCGCCCAAACGATAGCAAATTCCTCTTCCCCTCGCACAAGACCCATTTAACCCGCGTGCGCCTGTTCCAATTGGTGAAAGCGCTGGCCGCCCGCGCGGACCTCGATCCTGCCCGCATCAGCCCGCATGTTTTGCGCCACGCCTTTGCGACCCATTTGTTGGAGGGCGGGGCGGATTTGCGCGTTCTGCAAACCCTGCTCGGTCATGCCGATATCGCCACCACCCAAATCTATACGCATGTCGATGCAGCGAGGCTGGTTGAGCTGGTAAACTTGCGCCATCCTCTTGCTCAAATCGCAACATCCGACTAGCGCAAATATCATGACAGCATATCTCGAATTTGAGAAACCCATAGCCCAGCTTCAGGACCGCATCTCAGAATTGCGCGGCGCAGCTGACGGCGATGATGTGGATATTGGGCCCGAGCTTGACCGCCTTGAGGCGAAAAGCGCAGCCCTGATGAAAAGCACTTATGCCTCGCTCACGCCTTGGCAAAAAACGCAGGTTGCCCGCCATCCAGAGCGCCCGCATTTTCGTGATTTCGTCGAGAATACCTTTGAGGAGTTCGTGCCGCTGGGCGGTGATCGCTATTATGGCGAAGATATGGCGATTATGGGCGGGTTTGCGCGGCTTGATGGCCGCAAAATCATGCTGATCGGCCATGAAAAGGGCAATGATACCGAAAGCCGGATCAAGCACAATTTCGGCATGGGCAAGCCTGAGGGTTACCGAAAGGCGATCCGCCTGATGGAATTGGCGGGCCGGTTTGGCCTGCCGGTGGTAACTTTGGTTGATACATCAGGCGCTTTTCCCGGTGTCGAAGCAGAAGAGCGCGGCCAAGCCGAAGCGATTGCTCGCTCAACCGAGGCCTGTTTGGCGCTGCCTGTTCCTATGGTCAGCGTGATCGTGGGCGAGGGCGGTTCTGGCGGTGCGGTCGCATTGGCCAGTGCGGAGCGTGTCTTAATGCTGGAACATGCTGTCTATTCGGTGATTTCGCCCGAAGGTTGCGCTTCGATCCTATGGCGTACAGCGGAAAAAGCGCCCGATGCAGCGCAAGCGATGAAGGTGACGGCTCAGCATCTAAAGCGGCTTGAGGTGATCGATAAAATAATCCCCGAACCGGTTGGCGGGGCGCATCGTGACCCAATCCTCGCAGCTCAAAACCTTGGCAAAGCTTTGACGCAAGAGCTTGAAAGCTTGTGTAAAATGACATCGGAAGACGTTCGCCGTATGCGCGAAGATCGCTTCTTGGCCATTGGCGCTGACTAAAAAATTCCTGGGGCTTTTGCGATGATTAGTCGGGTGTCACTGCGCTGCTAATTGGGGGCAGTCTGGCCCGCGCCATTCACAATTGAGCAAAACGCGTTAAGCTAGGCCTTTGAAAAGTTAGGGTTGGTGGGGCCTTTGCTATTTTGCACTAGTTCATCCGGGACGCGCTTGTAGGAGGGCATTGAAGCCATGAAATCATCCAATAAATTGATCGCCAAGCTGAGCGTTGCACCGCTCGCACTAGCTTTATCAGGCTGCCTGGGCGGCGGCGCAGTTCCCAGTGCATCGACCCCGATCACCCAATCAGAAGCACAGATTGGCGCGGAAAATCACCCCAAACTGCTCGCTGAATTTGGCGGCGCAATGACCGGTTCACAGGCGCAATATGTTGAGCAAGTGGGCAAAAATATTGCCTTTCAATCCGGCCTTGGCAATGCGCGTGACAGTTTCACTGTTAGCCTGGTGAATAGCTCTGTTAACAATGCCTTCGCGATCCCTGGCGGCTATGTCTATTCGACCCGGCAATTGGTCAGCTTGATGAATAATGAGGCAGAATTGGCCGGCGTTTTGGGGCATGAGGTTGCGCACGTGGCCGCGCGCCATTCACAGCGCCGTCAGGCAAGGGCGCAGCGCAATTCTATTCTTGGCACAATTGGTGCTGTTGCATCAGGGGTGTTGCTCGGCGACACGGGTTTAGGCGAACAAGTGGGCAAGACCTTGCTCCAAGGCTCCCAGATGCTAACGCTGAAATTCTCGCGGAGTCAGGAGCTTGAGGCCGATGATCTCGGTATCGAATATCTGCAAAAAGCAGGCTATGATCCGCGGGCGATGGGCACTGTTTTGGCCAGCCTAGCGGCGCAAAACTCATTGGATGCGCAGCTTCAAGGACGCGACAATGCGACTGTACCGCAATGGGCATCGACTCACCCCGATCCCGCTAGCCGGGTCCGCTCCGCTTTGGCAAAGGCAGAACCGCTCGGCACAGGCCGCACAAATCGCGACACATTCTTGGCGCAGATTGATGGCATTGTTTACGGCGATGATCCCAAGCAGGGCGTGATTGAAGGTAGCCAGTTCATCCACCCTGAATTGCGGCTCGCATTTACTGCGCCATCTGGCTTTTACATGGTCAATGGCAGCAGCGCTGTCAGTGTGAATGGACAGTCGGGCAAAGCGCAAATGACGCTCGCGCCGTTTAACGGCAATCTCGACAGCTATGTTCGTCAGCAATTTACCGCACTCAGCAGTGAGCAGCAGACGGTTAGCCCAGCAGAAATCCGCCGCACGACGGTCAATGGTATTCCTGCAGCATTGGGCACTGCACGGGTTAACAATGGCCAAAGCCAAGTGGATGTTGTTGTGTTTGCGTATGAATTTTCAAAAGATCGCGCTTATCACTTTACCGCGATCACGCCTGCTGGCGGCTCCAGCACCTTTACACCAATGTTCAATTCCATGCGCCGGGTCGGAGATTCCGAAGCGGCTACGGTAATTCCGCGGCGGGTTGATGTGGTTACAGTGCGCCGCGGCGATACGGTTCAGTCGCTTGCGAATCGGATGGCTTATGACAATGGCAAGGTCGAGCGCTTCCGCGTTTTGAACGCACTGGGTTCGAACAGCAATCTGTTAGAGGGCCAAAAGGTCAAAATTGTTGTGAAAGGGCGTTAAACCAGCGCACCAAAAAAATTCGCGTTTTGTCGCTGAGTTGGCCTCGCAATTCAGACTTGGTTTGCGAGGCATCTCGCGCCG
>JALZVZ010000195.1 GCA_023299945.1 Altererythrobacter sp.
ACGCGTCACAATCTTACAAAAGGCGAAGGCGATAATGGAGGAGCGCCGGGATCATCTGGCGTTTCAGGTCGCCAATGAAGGCGGCAAACCGTTGGTTGACGCAAGGGTCGAAGTTGACCGTGCGATCAACGGCATGGAGCTCTGCATCCATGAAATGGGCAATATCAAGGGCACTCAGATCCCTATGGGGCTGACCGAAGCTGGCGATGGCCGGACGGGATGGACCACGCGCGAGCCGATTGGCGTTGTTGTCGCAATCTCGGCGTTCAATCATCCGCTCAACCTAATAGTGCATCAGGTCGCGCCCGCCGTTGCCACAGGCTGCCCTGTGATCGTGAAGCCATCAGGTGACACGCCGCTCTCATGCTTTGAGTTTATCTCCATTTTGCATGAAGCCGGATTGCCCGAGGATTGGGCCCGCGCAACTTGCGCCCCGCGTGAAGCAGCCGAAAAGTTGGTCACCGATCCGCGCGTTGCGTTCTTCAGTTTCATCGGATCATCGAAAGTTGGCTGGTCGCTGCGTTCAAAGCTTGCTCCGGGCACGCGCTGCGCACTCGAACATGGCGGTGTGGCTCCGGTAATAGTTGATGCAACTGCCGATATCGACGCTGCTGTCCCTAGCTTGATCAAGGGCGGTTTCTACCATTCAGGGCAAGTTTGCGTCTCAGTTCAGCGTGTGTTCGCGCACAGTTCCATCATCGATGACCTCGCGGCGAAGATGACCGAGGCCACCAAGGCGCTCAAGGTCGGCAATGCGATCGATGAAGACGTCGATTGTGGCCCACTAATCCGTCCGGGCGAATGCGACCGCGTAGCCGAATGGGTGGAAGAGGCTGTCACAGCAGGCGCAGAGCTTCTGTGTGGCGGCCAGAAGCTTTCGGACACAACCTACGCTCCGACGTTGCTGCTTAACCCACCGGTTGACTCGAAGGTGTCCACACAGGAAATCTTCGGACCTGTGGTTTGCCTCTATTCTTATGACGATGTCGATGAGGCTATCGCGCAGGCAAACTCGCTCGATGTGGCGTTTCAGGCGGCGGTCTTTACCAACGACCTCAGCAACGCGATGCACACCTATCGCAACATCGATGCATCAGCGGTGATGGTGAACGACCATTCCGCATTCCGAGTGGATTGGATGCCATTTGCAGGGCTCAAGAGTTCTGGCCAGGGCATTGGCGGTATTCCGTATACAATGCATGATATGACGCATGAAAAGATGATCGTTATCAAGGCTTAAAAGCCTGCTGAGGCTGCGTTTAGTAAAAGACGCGCTGAAACAAGAAGGGCAGATTAGCGGCGCGTAAAGTCGCTCTAATCTGCCCCCAAACGCGCCTGACCCAATCCCGTCCGGGCTCGTTTTATGCGTCCACCAGCATCAGGACTGTCACGCTCACCACCATTCGGGGGTGCGGATAAACGCGGTGATCAATACCGCTCACCAAAGCGTCTGCTACCAATTGACCTGGGATCGCAAACTCGTGATCGGGCAGAACTGCGCTGAAAAGCTCGCCGGATAGCACCGCCTCTGGCCCGTCAAAATCCAATGTCAGCTCATGCCGCGAACCTGAGAATGTGACAGAGGCCCACGCTTTTTCCTCATGCGTCAGCACGGTCGCATTGCCCGCCGCCAATTCGATCAAGGCATCGCGCAGCCGGTCACCAGGAGTGCGACGCGCCGTGAATGTGCCGCGAAACTTGCGGGCTTTTGTCTCTGGTATAACGCTATGCATGGACTTGTCCTCCGAGGGCTGATTTATATTCGTTCATGAAATGTTCTATACGACTTTGCGTTGCAGGGCGGGGGGTGCGGCCCATGCGCAGATCCAAAACAAAGCGCGGATCATGCGCGGCTAGTCGGCCAAATTTGGTTGCGGGCATATTGTGTTCGCGCAAGAATTTCTCGATGGTTCTGATAAGCATTTTGCGGTCCCTTTGTGTTGGCGATTCGCTGGGCTGATGCAATAAAACTTGCCTTTTAAATCCTACATGTCTAGGAAAAATACATCATTGATGGATTAAAAGAAAGCAATGCAGTGGCAAATGACTTAAGCGGAGTGCGGGCGAGACTGCTTGAATTGGCGCAAGATAGTGGGTCAAGCCTGTCATCTTTGTCAGAGTTGATTGGACGCAATACCACGTATTTACAGCAGTTTATTCGCAAAGGCAGTCCACGAAAACTGGAAGAGCAGGATCGCCGCACGTTGGCGCAATTCTTTGGCGTCGATGAAATTGAGCTGGGCGCAGAGGTCGAGGTAAAATCCTACGTTCCTTCTTTCAAGGCGCAGGAAAATACCTCCAAAATAGTGCGCGATTGGGTCGAAGTACCGCGCTTGGACTTGGGGGCTTCTGCTGGGCCGGGCGCTTTGTTGGATGCAGGCGAGCAGGCCTTTGATGCGTTTCGATTCTCGCAAAGCTGGCTGCGCGAGCAGGGCCTGTCGAATGCCAAGCTGTCTGCGATTTGCGTACAGGGCGATTCGATGGAGCCATTGCTACGCGATGGGGATGAGATCCTCGTCGACCGCGCCGCTGCAACTTTCCGCGACGGTGTCTACGTTGTTAGGCTGGGCGACACCCTGATGGTGAAGCGCGTGGCCGCCAGCGCGCAGGGCCGCATCGCCCTGATCAGCCAAAACCTCGCTTATCCCCCGATTGACGTTTCGGCAGAAGAGGTGGAGATTATTGGCCGCGTTGTTTGGAAGAGCGGGAGGCTGTGAAGCTTTCTGCAATAGGCAGGAGCCAATTTTGCAATGTTCGTTCAATGTCATTCAAATTCGCGTGATTTTGATTGAGCTAGCGCATGTCAACCTATAGCGACGACGTACGAAACATCACAAAGCTGCAATAGGCCAATTTGGTCGAAGGGGATTATCATGGAATTTACGCAAGGCCGAACAGTCAAAATTGTCGCCATATTGCTGCTTTTGGCGGCCCTTTCGCAGCCGATTTACACAGCTTTATATATTGGTGCGCCAGAGTTTAACCGCCAGTTCCTATGGGGGTTTGAGGGAATATTGTTCACGGTGTTGGCCGCTTTTGCTGGCTCTGCAATGGTAATGACCAAGCGTTATACCTTGGGCTTTTCTGCGATTGCATTCAGCGCGGTTCTGAATGTGGTTCAGGTCGGCGTTGGGCATACGCAATTCGGGCCGTTTCGCGAAGCGGCAACTTTAAATCCGGACCTTGGCGGTGTGGCATCATCGGTCGTGGCCTATTCTTTTTTCGGATATAATGCGGCGAAAATTTTGCTTGGATTGGCGGCTTTGGCTTTCGGCATGGCGGCAATGAATGATGGCAAGAAGGTTCTGGGCGGCGCAGCAGCGCTGGTTGGCGCGGTGGCATTTGTCGCCAATGCGCTGGTTTTAATGTTTGGCTTGAAAGGCTTTGTGCCGTCGCCTTT
>JALZVZ010000196.1 GCA_023299945.1 Altererythrobacter sp.
AATTTTGCGGGATTTGCGGAATGGCGAGAGATTTATCTCCGCCCGCAACCAAAGGCTGTTTCCAGCTTAGCGCCCATTCTCCCGCCTCCATTTCGCGCAACTCGATCGCGAAGGGCCGGATTTCGTCAGCCTTGAGCGGGGCGGCCGTGCAAAGAAAAGCCGCAATAAACGCAAACCAAATGCGCATTACTCTGCAATCTCAACAGTGTAAGCTTCGCGCAGGATTGCATATCCGCGCTCTTTGCGTTCCGCTATTGTCGCGGTGCGCCAATCATTCTCGACCTTGCCGCGCACGTCTTCAAAAGGCGGCACTTCGCCCACATCACGGCGAAGCAAACGCACGGCGTGAAAGCCAAAACCGGATCGCACTGGCCCTTGCCATTCTTCGTCCGGTTTCAGCGCATCAATCTCTGCCAAAAATTGCTCCCCAAACCGGTCGAGAACTTCTTTGCGCGGCACTTGCGACACGGAAGCAGGCAGGCTGATCGGTTCACTCAAAGCCTTCCAATCATCTCGCGGCGCCATGCTATTGAGCTGCGCGATCTGCGCTTTGGCCTGCCCCATCTCCGATTTGAACGCTTGATCTAATGTGTATCTCGATGTGTCCGTGAACCGCTCTGGATGCGCTTTATACCATGCCTGCAAAGTGGGATCCGATGGCTGAACTGTCTCTGCCTGTGCGGCCGCCAGCAAATCCATTTTCTGCGATAATCTTCGGCGAACCACACCGTCATTGCCGTCCAGCCCCAGCCGTAAAGCTTCGCGGTAGAGCACTTCTTCGCGCACGAAGCGGTCAACCTGCCGGTCAAGCTCTCCATCTGTTGGCGAACGCCCCATCATCCGCTCAAACCCAAGCGACAATTGCGCACGGTCTGAGCGGCTGATCTCGATTGTTCTGCTGGCCGGATCAACCGGCTCGCCGCGCCAAGCAAACAATGTATAGATCAATGCGCCGCCGATTAGAAAATGGACTAGCGGCTCTTTTAGCCACATACGCGCCTTATCATTCACACTCACTTAGGCGTCCGTATTCTTGTCCATAATTGCAGGCGCATCAGGATCATTTCCGCTATCGGCTTCCTCTGGTTCTGGCTCAATCGTCAACCAAACTGGCGAGGAATAGGCGCGCTCTTGCGCCACGGCATCCGCCATCGCCGCAGGCGACAGAGTGATCCCGAACCGTTTGGCATCAAACAAGGTCCAGCGCGGTGTTGGAATCTCCAATACGCGGACATAATAAAACGCCTGTTTCTGGCCCCATTTGTAATCGGGATCCGTCCAAGTCGCCCGCAGTTCTGGTGCACCAATAGTGTTGGTGTAGCTGGCATCCTCGCGGTTGACCGTATCGCCAACCTTGGGGACTCTATTGCCCTGCAAAGCGCGTTCGCCCTCCATATCGCTCCACACGACATCATAGACTTTTTCGCGCACCACATCGAATTGATCGACCCAGCCTTTGATAATTTGAACACGGTCAAGATTGGCCCCGTCGGGGTCTTTCAGCGCGCTGATCAGGAAAGTCGGCGCTTGCTTTTTATCGACCAATTTGCCGCCCATTGGTACGCCATTATTATAGCCGCGCTTGACCCAATCGCCGTCCCAATCCTCTTCGCTAAAATCAAATCCAGCAAACAGTCGCACTGTCATGCGAGGCCCAGTGGTGGCGTAAACCTCGCGGCGTTTGAACGCGTCGAAAATCTCTGCCCGTGTGTTGCCGCGCGCCCAAGCGGCCGCGTAGCCGCCCGCCAGATAATGCCAGCCGAAACGGCCAACCCGCGTGCCAAGGTTTTGGCCCGCAGTGGAGCGATCCTCTACCGAGGGTTCATTGCCTGTATGCTTGCCAAAGAAATTGTCTTCATCGCCAGTTGCCAGCGAAGTGTGGCTATCGGTCGAGCCGATCACACCAAAGGCATAGGGGTTCACGCCCAGTTTTTCTTCGAGTGAGATCCCGCGCTTCAATGCGGAACGAACATAATTGCCCGCCAGCATGTCATTGCTGGTTTTCGCCGACAGCGGGAGATTGCCCAGCTCCCAGCCCTTCACACCAAATCCGGCCATTTCATCATTGGGCGAGAGGAAGGGATGCGTCTCGCTATCCCCTTTAATTTGGGTGACCTCAACGACAGGCTCACTGCGCGCACGCTTGCGGGCATATTCGGCTGTCATCGGCCCGCCATCGGGCATGGTCAGCTCAAACATATCGCCATTGGAGAGGTTGGAATTATGCGGGATCGCCAGCGCTTCGCCTCCGGTCGCCTCGGCATATCCATCCATATAATCCCACAGCCCCTCGGGCGAGGTCGATAAACCAGGATAAGGCAGCACTTGTTTGGTGCGGTCGCTGCCATCGCGGAACATCACAACACGGTGAAGATTGTTTCCGCCCGGCATAAGTGAATATTCAAACCCGCCAAATGCGGTGAAAACACCCGGCTCATTATAGCGGTCGAGCGTATCGAGATGGGTTTCCCAAATCTCTTTGGTGGCCTCTTTGCTAGCCTCTGGATCGCTCATCGCTTCAGGCAGGTCGCCTGACGCTGCGGCTGCTATCAACTCGCCGATCGCGCGCTGCGATTGCTGCGGGCTTTCATGCATCATGTCATACCAGCGCAGCATGGTCTCATCACCCATTGCCTGCACGCCGAGGCGCGGTGCATCATACAGGCGGCGGGTTGCGCCAAGGCCATCGGAATGGTCGGCAATCACAAGGAAATCGAGCGGACGGGCTAGCTTTGCTTGCGCGCCGGTCGTTGCCGTGACCTCATCGCCGCGCGCGAATTTCAGCGCATCTTCAGGGCCAAGCCGCACGCCAAAGCCAAAGGCATCAACCGAATTATCGGTATGGAGGTGAGTGTCGCCCCAATAGGGGCGGTCAGGGTATTCGGCGAGCTCAATCGCGCCTTCGCCATCGCCCGATTGTGTCTCATCCACTGCGCCGCCGCATGCCGCCAGCGCCAATGTCGCTGCACCGGCTAGCGCCCATTTCGCCAAGACGCTTTTCCTGCACAATTTGCGCATGACATCCCCTTCCCAAGGTTTTTCGTTCTTCTTTGCAACTGAACTTGCGCGAAAATGGCAGTCTTCGTCAAGCGCCTTGGCTTGCCCAGCCATCTACCACAGCTGCGCCATTATCATCAGAAGACCTGACCGCGCCCGGCGTCCGGTCAAACCGCGGTGCAGGCGCTGTGTGCCATTCCCCGTCATGCTCCACATAAGCGTTCCGCGCCTTCATATGCGGGTGGTCGCGGGCCTCATCCACATCCAAAACAGGTGCAAAGCAAATGTCTGTGCCTTCCATCAAATCGACCCAATGGGCCGCTGGCTTGGTTTTGAACAAAGCGGTCAGCGCCTCAGCATAATCATCCCAATTGGCCGGGTTCATCTGACCCTCGGCAAGCTGTGCATCCACGCCGGACTTCGCCATCAATTCAGCGTAGAACTGCGGCTCAATCGACCCCAGTGAAATCTCGCGGCCATCGGCGCATTCATAAACACGGTAAAAATGCGCTGCCCCGCCCAGCATGCCTTTACCTCGCGCGGTTGTCAGCATTGGGTTTTTGCGCGATCCGAAGAAAAAGCTCATCAGGCTGGTTGCCCCATCAACAATCGCGGCATCGACAACTTGACCCTTGCCAGACCGCTCACGCTCATACAGCGCCGCCATAATTCCAAACGCACAATACATGGAGCCGCCGCCAAAATCGCCGACCAGATTCTGCGGGGGAGTGGCGGTTTCGCCTGTCCGCCCCACAGCTGACAATGCGCCTGTGATAGCAATGTAATTGATGTCATGGCCAGCGGCTTGGGCGAGCGGGCCATCCTGCCCCCAGCCGGTCATGCGCGCATAAACTAGGCGCGGATTGGCGGCCAGCAATTCGGCAGGGCCAAGGCCCAAACGCTCCATCACGCCGGGGCGGAACCCTTCGATCAAAACGTCCGCATTGGTGGCTGCTTTCAGACAAAATGCTTTGCCTTCCTCACTCTTCACATCGACGCCTACGCGGTGGCGCGCGCGTTCCACGACAGGGTTGGAGACGCCAGCACCCTCGCGCCCAATCCGCACCACTTCAGCACCCAAATCCGCAAGCAGCATGGCAACGTGAGGGCCGGGGCCGATGCCTGCAAATTCAACAACGCGCATTCCAGCGAGCGGGCCTGAAAGGGGGGGCTTAGCCTGTGTCATGATCATTCTCCCAAAGTTAATCTGGCAATCGAATGCCGCTGATTTAAGGCAAGCGCAAGCCTCACAAAATAAGGAGGAACAAAAGCCAACGCTTAGGCATTGTTACAATTATTCGTAACGCAATCATTTGTAGGTGGAAATAAAACTTGCCCCTTAGAGTCGCCATTTTTGGCCTTGGTTATGTCGGCTGCACTGCGGCAGGATGCTTGGCGAGCCAAGGCCACCAGGTTCTAGGCGTGGATATCAATGCCGATAAAGTAGATGCGATCAATGCAGGGTGCTCTCCTGTGTTCGAACCGGGGTTGGAGGAACGCATTGAAGCGGGGCAAAAGGCAGGCTTGATCCATGCGGTGACGCAATTGTCGGAGGAGCTGGCAACATGCGATATTGCGCTGGTTTGTGTTGGCACACCCAGCGGCCCTGATGGGGCGCATGATATGGGCGCGATTGCCGCTGTGACGCGCTCTATTGCTGCTGCGATTGAACCGGCCCGCACCAGGCCTCTTACCCTTGCCTATCGTTCAACCATGCGGCCGGGCAGCTGTGAGCAGCTGGTCTGGCCCATCATTGAAAGCGTGCTTGGAGCGCGTGCAGGCGATCTGGTGGAGCTTGTCTACAATCCCGAATTCTTACGCGAAGGCAGCGCAATCGAGGATTATTTCGCGCCGCCCAAGATCGTGATCGGAACGCTAACTGGCAGTCACTCTGCTGCAATGAGCGCTTTGCATGACGGTATTGATGCCCCCATTTTTCAGGTCGGCATCAAAGAGGCAGAATTGACCAAATTCGTCGACAATTCATGGCATGCCACCAAGGTTGCTTTTGCCAATGAGATTGGCCGAGTGTGCGAAAACCTAGGCATTTCGGCCAGCACAGTGCATGAGATTTTCGTCACTGATACTAAGCTGAATATCTCGCCTGCTTACCTGCGGCCCGGCAATGCGTTTGGCGGATCATGCCTGCCCAAGGATGTACGGGCGCTGCAATATATTGCGGGCGATACCGGCTCGCACACCCATTTGGTCGATGCCCTGATCCGCAGCAATGAAGCGCATAAACACCATCAATTCCTGCGTGCCACGGTAGGCTTGGAACAAGGCGCGAAAATCCTTTTGGTGGGCCTTGCGTTTAAACCAGAAACAGATGATTTGCGCGAAAGTCCTGCCGTCGATATGGCGCGCAAATTGCTGGATGCGGGCTTTGCGCTGGACATATATGACCCGCAGGTGGACCCTGCATCGCTGGTTGGACAGAACCTTGGCTACGCCCATGCATTCCTGCCGACAATCGATGATTTGCTGGTCGACCGCAAGACGGTTGAAAGCGGCGAGTATGCCCGGATTATCGCCACAAATCGATTGATCGATACGCTCGATTTGAACGCGGCCAACATCGTCGATGTGAGCGCTATTGCGTGAGCGATACCGGGGGCATTCCCAGCACAATTGCAGGCGAGCCACTTGCCAGAAAATCTGTGCTCATCATCGTCGAGAACCTGCCGCTGCCCTTTGACCGGCGCGTCTGGCAGGAGGCGCGCACCTTAAGGGCCGCAGGCGCAACCGTGTCGATCATTTGCCCCAAGGGTAAGGGATATGATGCCAGCTATGAGATGATCGAGGGCGTGCATATTCACCGTCACCCGCTGCCATTAGAAGCAGACGGCGCAGCAGGCTTTGCGCTGGAATATAGCGCTGCATTGTTTTGGGAGATGTGGCTGGCGTGGCGCATATTCTTCACCCGCCGGTTCGATGTCATTCAAGGCTGCAATCCGCCCGATTTGATCTTCTTAGTCGCGCTGCCGTTTAGGCTGTTTGGTGTGAAGTTCATCTTCGACCATCACGATATCAACCCCGAACTTTACGAGGCGAAATTTGGCAAGCGCGGCTTTTTTTGGCGGCTGATGGGCTGGCTTGAGAAGCTGACCTTCAAAGCCGCTGATGTGTCGATTGCGACCAATGAAAGTTACCGCGAGATAGCCATTGCGCGCGGGAGAATGGCGCCGCAGCGCGTGCATGTTGTGCGCTCTGGTCCTGACCTTAGCCGATTAAAACTGGTCCCGCCGCAGCCGCGCTGGAAAAATGGGCGAGCGCATATGGCCGGATATGTCGGGGTGATGGGCGAACAAGAGGGGATTGACCTGCTCATCAATGCAGCTGGCCATATAGTGCATAAATGCGGGCGCGAGGATATCCAGTTTTGCCTCGTGGGCGGCGGGCCAAGTCTGGCGGGGCTAAAGGCGCTGACAGCGCAGCGCGGGCTGTCTGATTATATCACCTTTACTGGCCGCGCGCCGGACGATGTATTGTTCGAGGTTCTTTCGACCATGGATCTTGGTGTGAACCCCGACCGTGTCAATGCGATGAACGACAAATCGACCATGAACAAAGTCATGGAATATATGGCGTATTCAAAGCCTATTGTGCAATTTGACGTGACCGAGGGGCGCTTCTCTGCTGGTGCGGCATCGCTTTATGCGGCGGCCAATGACCCGGTTGATATGGCAGAAAAAATCATGGCGCTGATGGATGATCCAACGCTGCGCGAGACGATGGGCGCTTTGGGCCGCGAGCGCGTGGTTGAGCAGCTGAGTTGGCAGCATCAAATAACGCCTCTGCTGGCCGCCTATAAGCAAGCTCTCAAGCTGGATTAGACCGATCGGCGCGCGATTTTTATGGTCCAAAATGCCGCGCCAGCCACCAAGAACGTCAACGCAGGATCAATCACCCAATTGAGCCGCATTCCATACAAAATTTGGTCGATGGCGTGCAACGAAATGATTCGCAAAGTAATCAGACACAAGAGCCCAATGACTGAAATCACTGCCAAATAAAAACTTCGCAATGTCTTATTTTTATTATTTAACAAGCGCCTCGCTGTGGCCCATGAGCCGATAAACCCTATCATCGCGACGGCCCCAACCACAGGCGCCTGCCATGTCCGGCGATCCGCATAGTCTTGAGACGCAAGAAATTCCGCCGCGAGCCAAAGGCGTACCGCCTCTTCCCATTGCAAAAGCCGCGCCAATGCAAACACACAAAACAGCACAGAAATGAGCGACCATGGCACTGCTTTATCACTGCTATTATTGGGTTTTAGTACGGATCGGCTGGCTGCCAAGCACATAAGAGCTGTCGCAATATAGAGCCCTGCCCCAGCCATACTTATCCATGTCAGTGGCTGCATTTTGACGTCCCTGAGGCGTGGTTGGTTTTCTTGCTTTGCGTCAATTCGATGCTCGATTTATCAGAGTTTTCTACAATAGCATGGCGATTTGCAAATGGGCGGGCACGCGCAAAAATATCACAAGCTTTGTTGGATAAAGGTGTTCATTTCAGGCTGCAATTGTTGAAGTGCGCAAAGTGCGGCAATAAGGTCGCGTTAGCCACGTTTGGGAGGCCACGCCGATTCTTTGCGACACGCGCTCTTTTGCCGCTTTAAAGCGATGCGTCCTGCTTTCTCTGGCACTGCTTGCGAGCGGCTGCGCAACCGCATCTGCCCCGATAGTTGGCGCAGTGGCTTCGGCTCCCATCAATCAATTGGGACAAGCCAATTATACGGCAAATTCACCAGATACTTATGCTCTGCGCGCAGGCGATGTGATCAGCGTTAATGTGTTTCGTGAGGATGATCTGTCCGCTGAAAGCCTCGTGATCGGCGCCGGCGGCATGATCTCGCTTCCTTTAATAGGGCCAATGAAAGCAGAAGGGCTGACGGCCAAAGCGCTAGAGGCCAATGTGACGCAGCGCCTTGGCGATGCCTTTCTGCGCAGGCCAGCCGTCAATGTGAATATCAATGATTACAAATCTCACCGTGTAACCGTTGAAGGCGCGGTGAAGGAACCAGGAGTTTACGCTTTCCAACCAGGCGACCGGCTCTCCTCAGCGATTGCACTGGCGCGCGGTAATGAACGCACAGCCGATTTGTCTGACGTCGCGGTGTTCCGCAGGTTTGATGGGCAAATGGCCCTTGCGCGCTTTGACTATGCACAAATCCAGCAAGGCGCGATGATGGACCCGGTGCTGGAGCCGGGTGACCGCGTGGTGATGGGCACATCGCGTCTATCACAAGGCTGGCAAGATGTGCTGCGCGCGCTGCCTGCTGTTGGTCTATTTGCGACATTGTTTCGTTAGGTCTGTGCGATGAACGCCGCTAACTCCCCCCCTAACGCACCCCGCAGCGAAGCCCTGGATTTGGTCGACCAATATATTGTCACTGATGCCAATGGCACAGGATATAGCGGTGCATATGGGGCAGGCGCGGGCGTGGATACAGCGATGATCCGCGCCGTACTTTACCGACAAAAATGGATTATTCTGGGTAGCATCGTGCTGACATTATTGGCCGCGCTATTCTACACCTTGATTCAAACGCCAATTTACCGCGCCGAGGCGACTGTGCGCGTCGATCCGCAAGGCAATTACATCCTCGAGGGTCAAGACCTCTCACCCAGCATTCACATCAATGAATATCGCCAATATCTCGAAACTTTGGGCAGTGTCGTACAAAGTCGGCAAATGGCAGAGACGGTGGCAGCCGATCTGAAGCTGGCAAACACTTCCAACTTCTTGTCCGCCGACATCGACGCATCGCGGCCAACCGGCCTATCGGATGAAGGCTGGCAACAGCGCAAAACTGTAATGGCAGCCGACGGCCTGCGTGCAGGTGTTGAGGTCGATATACCTTTTGAGACACGGATCATGACGATCCAATACACCTCCACCAGTGCACGCTTGGCCGCGCGATTTGCCAATGGCTATGCACAGGCCTTTCTATCTGAAGACACGCGCCGTAGCCTAGAAAGCAATGAATATGCGCTGGAGTATCTAGCCAACCAAATTGCAGAAGTTCGCAAGAAATTGGAAGGCGCAGAAATCGCCTCCAATGATTATGCGCGGCGCAATCAATTGATCGGCTCCACCCCCGTCACTAGCATGGATAATGGTGAGCCCATTGGTGCCACGACCATCAGCGCGCAGACCCTGTCCAATATCAATGCGTCCTATGCAGATGCCCGCGCGGCGCGCATTACGGCAGAACAAAAATGGCGCACGATTGCCGGCATGCCGGCCGCACAATTGCCGCAGGTTCAAACCAGCATCGTGGTTCAAACGCTGTTGGCCGACCGGACCCAGGCTCAAGCAGAGCTGGCCAATTTGCGCGAACGGTACCGCGAAGGCTACCCTGATATTCAAGAATTGAGCGCGAAGGTCGCCACACTTGATCGGCAAATAGCGCGCAGCGGCGCCGATATTAAAAGCGCACTCCGCAATGATTATCGAATTGCTCAACGCCAAGAGGCGGCTCTAAAGGTTGAGCTTGACAGGGTGTCGAACATCTCACTCGAAGAGCAAGACAAGCAAGTTCGTTATGGGCTGCTAGGACGCGATGCTACAGCTCTGCGTGATCAATTGGCGGCTTTACTATCGCGCTATAATGAGCTGTCGACAGCAGCCAATGTGCAGGCTGGATCAATCACTTTGCTGGATGGGGCCGCGATACCTAAAGCGCCGGTTTCGCCCAGTCTTTGGCGCAATTTGCTGATCGCATTGATCGCAGGGCTGGGGCTGGCAACCATGCTGGCTGTGCTGCGCGAAACATTGGATGACCGACTGCGTTCGCTCGCTGATATTGAGCGCAAGCTAGGCGTTGGACTCCTGGGGCATACTCCATATGTCACTGAAAATGATCTAACCAACCATTCAAGCAATCCTTATAGCGCCCTGACAGAAGCCTATGCATCGATCCGGTCCACTTTGGATTATGTCGTGCCCCGCGACCACAAAGTGCTACAATTCACCAGCAGCCAAGCGTCAGAGGGTAAGACAACCAGCGCCATAATGGTGGCTGAGCAAATGGCGATGCTCGGTCAAAAAGTCCTGCTGGTCGATGGCGATTTGCGCCGTCCTTCTGTGCATTCTCACCTAGGGCTAGCCAAACCGGAAAAAGGTTTTGTCGAAGTGCTAACCGGCAATGCCACTCTGGAAGAAGCCTTGCTGCCCGGCACCTCTTTAGACCTGGACGTTTTGTGCATTAGTAAAGTGCCGCCCAATCCGGTGGAGCTTTTGTCGTCATCCATGATGACTGAGTTTTTGGCCAAACATCGCGGCGAATATACGCGGATCATCTTTGACGCATCGCCCGTGATGGGTATTGCTGATGCACCATTGCTAGCAAACCACGTCGATGCGACGATTTTTGTGGCGGAGGCTAACCGCGTTAATGGCGGGCAAGCAAAAGCAGCCGTGCGCAGGTTGCGGGGTGTCGGCGCGAATTTGGTCGGGGTCGTTCTTACCAAATTCAAAGCGCTGGAAGCAGGCGAGCAATATGGCTCTGAATATCGCTATTACAGCTATTCCAAATAGCCCGTGCTATGAACTCATGCCGCCTGCCGCGTATTTTGCATATTTCCGGCGACTTTCCTGATCCGATAGAGCCACATAAAGCACCTGTCATCGCGCGCCTTTTGGCCCTGACAGATGACCAATTTGATCATTGTGTCGTATCCCTCAACCGGTCATCACCCAGCATTGGCGATTGGTCGAAAGGTACGGTTCTTTCCAAAAGGCCTGCCGACGCTATTGGAAGGCAAGAGACCTTTGAGCGCGGAGTAGCCGTGCAATATCATGCCCCTGCTAAAGGCGTTTTGCACAAGGCCGCGCTTGAGCGGCTGGGTGATTGGATCGCGCAATTTGCGCTTGCCGATGGAAAGCCGGACCTAATCATCGGGCACAAGCTGACAATCGAAGGGATCGCTGCAGCTCGCGCAGCCAAAGCGCTGGGCGTGCCCTACGCGTTGTCGATCCAAGGCAATACAGACACCAAAATCTTGCGCGCGCGCCCTGATTTGAAGCGTGCCTTTCGTACGATCTTGTGTGAAGCAACGGTTGTGTTCCCGTTTGCGCAATGGGCCTTAGATCAGGTCACAGCCAAGCTAGGATCGCGGCCCAAAGCCACCAAAACCCTCCCTTGCCCCACTGATCTCGACAGCATCATTGCGCCAAAGATTGGCGGCAATGGCATGGTTTCGCTCTTCCACTTGGATCGCCACAAAACTAAGAATTTGGCGGGGCTAGGCGCGGCGATGCGGCTTCTGCAAGACCAGCCAAACATTTCAGTTTTGAATGTGATTGGCAGCGGCACAGACAAGCAATTGGCCGCTTGCCAAAAGGAAGCAAACGCAGCGAATATTCAATTTTCCAGTCCGCCACAGCGCAGCGATATTGCCCAGCTTCTCAATGCTGCCACAGGTTTTGTAATGCCATCATTGGCTGAAAGTTTCGGATTGGTTTTTATCGAAGCGCTATTTGCCGGATTGCCGATTATTTACCCAAAAGGGCGCGCGGTTGACGGCTATTTTAACGGCCTGCCCTTTGCCATTGCGGTCGATCCTAAAAGCCCCGCCGAAATTGCCGAGGCTATCGCACATGTTTGCCGCAACGAAGGCACGCTGAAAGCTCAGCTGGCCGAATGGCAGCGAAGCGCACACGCGCAGCAATTTACGCAAAACTCCATCGCGCTGAAATTTGCACAAGGTTTAGAACAAGCCCTAACATCTTAATCTACTTGGGATTTAACGGGGCCATCGCGCCATAAATCACGCCGCTGCCATACTTTGTACCAAGTCGCAGCCACCTCTGCATAACGGCTACTAAATCTTGCAGTCATCCCATAGGCAAGCGCGCGCCAGCACACAGAAAAATATATCATGGAACGACCAAAGGGTCGCCATCGGGGCGCAAAATAGCGTTCAGTTAAGCCTATTCTCGCGCCTTGCACATAGATGGTTTTGCGCCATTGGGACGCGCTGCTTTGCCCGCCATAGTGAATTATCTGTGCCTGCGGTGTCATTCGCGGATTTGCCCCCAATGCGCGCGCACGGTGGCACAAATCGGCCTCCTCGCCATACATAAAGAAAGCAGGATCAAATCCCCCCAGCCTCTCCCAAAATTCGCGCTCGATCAGAAAAAATGCGCCTTGGACGATATCAACCGGTCGCTCGCTGTCCCTATACCAGCCGCCATAGCATTCCGGATTGAGCCAAGCTGAATTGGGGAACATGGCCGCCAACCCGCTTGCCATACAG
The DNA here is from genome assembly GCA_023299945.1 of Altererythrobacter sp. Classification (GTDB taxonomy): domain Bacteria; phylum Pseudomonadota; class Alphaproteobacteria; order Sphingomonadales; family Sphingomonadaceae; genus Erythrobacter. The sequence goes on from JALZVZ010000196.1 coordinate 12,267, forward strand.
GCGGCGCTCCACGGCGTGATCTGCCCCCATGCAGATGTTGGGTTGAGCGTTCCATCTGCAAACACTGTCCGCCCGCCCCAAATCTTCGCCTCTGGACACGCCTTGGCAAAAGCCACCAGCTGGTCAATCGCCCCTTCTTGTACAACTGTATCTGTGTTGAGCAGCAGGACATACTGCCCTTTGGCTCTTGCGACAGAAATATTGGTGGCATGGGCAAAGCCGTGATTGCGCGGTTCCGCCATAAGCGTGACATTGGGAAACTGTGCTGCAATCGCCTCTGCTGAACCATCCTGCGATGCATTATCGACCACAATCACTTCGAAGTCAGTGCTTAGTGTTTCGGCATAGATCGACGCCAAGCATTCCAGCGTCATGTCTCGGGTATTCCAATTGACCAGCATGATTGAGACGAGGGGCGCCTCTGCCGCATTCTGATCGACTGCATTGTCAGTCATTTTAGTTTTGGCCCAATTTGCCGCTTGGCAGAGCGCCCGCCGCGCTGTCCTGCTTCCTCAATGCACGTTCTGTGTCATCAGCATCAACAAAACGGCCATAGCGTCCAACGTCAATATCAGACTGAATTATTTTGGCTGGGTTGCCCGCGACCACCGAGCGCGGCGGAACATCCTT
>JALZVZ010000197.1 GCA_023299945.1 Altererythrobacter sp.
AATATGGCCTTGAGCTTTGCATTGCTGGCTCTGTTCGCGATTGTTGGATCGGGGCTTTATGGTTTGAAGCTGCTGGGCATCGGCATTTGGGACTACATCGTGACACTGCCTCAAAGCGCGCTGACATTGTTTAGCGATGACGGCACAGAAGTCGGCGCGGCATTGGTGCAGTGGCAGCTTGATTGGTCCGTGTTTTATTGGGCCTGGTGGATCGCTTTTGCGCCTTTTGTGGGCATGTTCATCGCGCGCATTTCGCGCGGACGAACGGTGCGTGAATATATTCTCGGCGTGGTGTTAGTGCCGTCGCTTATGTGCTTTTTGTGGATGGGATTGGCGGGCGGAACCGCGATTGATTTGGAGATGAGCGGAGCGGCTGGCGGCTCGATCATCGGTACAGGGCTTTCTGACCAATTGTTTGCGACGCTGGATGTATTGCTCTCACCGGGCATGGCGCTGATCGTATCCAGCCTCGTAGTTTTGCTGTTGATGACATATCTTGTCACATCTGCAGATAGTGCGATTTTGATCATAAACACCATTAATGGTGCGGGCGAGACCGATGGGCAGCGCCGTTATCATATCTTGTTCTGGGGCGCGGCATTGGCGTTTATGGTCGGCTCTATGCTGATCCTTGGCGGGATTGAGGCCATCCGCATCACCATGATTATCGGCGCATTGCCGTTTTCTGTGGTGCTGGCTTTGATGATGATCGCGATTGTGAAAGCGATTATCTACGATTTGCGCCGCAAGCATCACGGTGTGCCTACAACGGCAGAGGGCTGTGAGGATTGGGATGGCGAAGTAACGGCGACTGAATAGGCGCACTACAGGCGAAGTACGTAGGCGATAGCTTGTTTAATAAAGCTTTTGTATTTCCCGATAATTTGAGTGCATCAAGTGCTTGCCATGTATAAAATTAAATATTCGATTTATAGTTGTGAATATTTGAGCCTATATTTCTAAGTACTTGAGTAGGGAATTTCAGTGTCACTATTCTGCAACTTCCTAAATTTCATATGGGAAATCTCCCCTTTGCCGGTGGCCAGCGTAGCAACTGCTTGTTAGCCGCTCCCAATGCTCGCGCCTCTATTCGTTAGAGGTGTTTGAGTATTGGTCTAGCTGAGGTCGTTCTGATCTCGCGACCGTCCGACACCTCTTGGGGGAATTAATGTCTAAATTTGTATGTGGCGCGTCTGTCAGCGCGCTCGCTATTGCTGTCGCGGCTCCGGCTGTTGCACAGGATAGCGGAACTGACGCACAAAACACGGAGCGCCAGGGCGGCGTTAACGAAATCATCGTTACCGCGCAAAAGCGCAGCGAAAACCTGCAGGATGTTCCTGTATCCGTTTCCGCTATTGGCGAAGAGCAGCTTGAAGAGCTGAACATTAGCACGTTTGAAGATTACCTTGCTCAGCTGCCCACAGTGACCGCTGGCGGTTCTGGCCCTGGTCAAAGCACAATCTACATTCGCGGCCTTGCCTCCACCACGCCGAACCTCTCGGTTGCAGGGGTCGCCGGTCTCGCGCCAAACGTGGCGCTTTACCTCAATGATCAGCCGCTGGCCCAGCCGGGCCGCAACCTTGATGTGTACGCAGCTGACCTTGAGCGGATCGAAGTTCTCTCTGGTCCGCAAGGCACATTGTTCGGGGCCAGCTCACAAGCCGGCGTTGTTCGCCTCATCACAAACAAGCCTGATCTTTCTGGCTTTGGCGCAAGCTTCTCTGCTGGCGTATCCTTCACCAAGGGCGGCGAGAGAAGCTATAAGGGCGAGGCAACGCTCAACGTCCCTGTGACAGACAACATCGCATTGCGCGGCGTGGTCTATCTGGACGATCAAGGCGGCTATATCGATAATGTCCGCGGAACACGCGATGTCAGCCAAAGCGGCCGTTTCCGTCCATCGGGCACGGTTCGCTCAAACGGCGTTGCGGTTAATGCCAATCGCGGCGGCTTCCAAGCCGGTGCCGATTTGAGTGCCGTGACATTCCTCAGTGCTGACAATGCTGACCGCGTTGAAGAAGATTTCAACGACACGCAATATGCTGGTTTCCGGATCAGCGGCCTGTGGGAAGTGACACCGGATTGGAAAGTCACCGTCTCGCACCAGAGCCAAAGCCTTGAGAGTGACGGCGTGTTCTTCGCTGATCCAGAATTGGGCGGTCTCGACGGTTTGAACGTTCAGCGTTTCGAAGACGAAACCTTGGAAGATGATTTCTCGAACACCAGCTGGACGGTCGAAGGCCGCCTTGCAATGCTCGATGTTGTCTACACCGGCGCGTACACCAAACGCACCGCAGAGCAGCGTTCTGATTACACAGACTATCTGTTCGTTGGTCAGTATCTGCCCTATTACATCTGTGATGGCTCGGTGACGTATCCCGGCGCGGCTGCTCCTAGCGGCACCTGTCAGGCTCCTAACCTTTACACCAACACAGACAGCGAGACGACGACCTTCACGCAGGAATTGCGCTTCTCTACGCCAACTGATTGGCGCATCCGGGCGCAGGCTGGCGGTTTCTATTCCGATCTGGAACTGGAAGAGCGCGTTGACTTTGCTTATCCCGGCAATGTTGCAGCTCAGCCTTTTGGTGCTTTCGCGCCAAACTTCCCGCAGGCAGGGTTCAACACTGATCCGGGCCCGTTCCCGGCAGAGACAATTTTCCGCAATGACATTCGCCGCACAGACAAGCAGTTCGGTATCTTTGGCGAGGCTAGCTTCGACATTATTCCTGATTTGCTGACGGTTACTGCCGGAGCGCGCTATTACGACATTGAGGTTGATCTTGAAGGCAGCGCGAACGGTTCGTTCTGTAACTCAGGAGCGGCACAAGACGCCAATGCCTTTGGTACAGACATTACCGACCTGTATGATGGCGACGGTCAGTTTACCTTCATCGGTTCGTGTAATGCAGCCTTGCGCCAAACCTTCAATCAAGGTCAGTCGGTCGCCGATATTCAGGCAGCCGGCCTCAGCCTTGGCCAAGCAACGCAAGTGTTCAACGCTCTTGCTGCGCCGGATACGGCTGAGACAAGCGGTGTGATCTACAAAGGGACCGTGACACTCACGCCCAATGAAGATCTGTTGTTCTATGCGACCTATTCCGAAGGCTTCCGTCCCGGCCTGCTTAACCGTCCCGGCGGCGCGCAGGGTGCAAACGGCTTTGTTGTTCCTTTCGAGCTGGAAACAGACGAAGTGAAGAACTACGAATTTGGCTGGAAGATGGATCTTATCGACGGCCAATTGCGCTTGAACGGCAGTGCGTTCTACGTTGATATTTCGAACCTTCAGACAACCATCTTCGATCCGTCGATCACCAATCTGTTCTTCTCGGATAATGCCGCGAATGCAGAGATTAAGGGTGTTGAGGCCGATTTCACAATCGCGCCATATTCACTGCCCGGTCTGACAGTGACGGGTGCAGTTTCGTTCCTCGATACGGAAATTACGGAGGTTCTGACCCCTACCAATGATGTTATCCAAGGTGAAGATCTGGCGTTTGCACCGAAATTCCAAGGCAATCTTCGTGTCCGTTACGAATGGGATGTGAATGACAATCTTGAGGCCTATATTCAGCCGCAAGTTGCGCATTCGGGTTCGAAATTCACCGACATCATTGAGATCAATAAACTCAAGCTTGACGCCTACACCACTTTCGATCTGGCCTACGGGGTCAAGGGCGATATGTGGAGTGCGGAAATCTATGGTGAAAACCTCACCGATGAACGCGCGCAGATTTCGGGCAATTTCGGCAATGACGTTGCACGGATTGTCACGAACCGCCCGACCACAATCGGTCTGCGGGTCAAGTTCGACTACTGATCTTTAGCGATCAGTTTCTAACCGGCTAAACAGCGGCGGGGATGGGTTCTTTTGAAAGGGCTTGTCTCCGCCGTTTGTCTTTAAACTTTGAGTTTTGTAAGGCAGCGCAATGGCGACACGCGAAGAACAATTAGGGTCAGCGCAAGGCGCTCTTCAGGCGGGTAAATTTGCCGAAGGGCTGGCTTTGGCTGAGGCTGTTTTGGCTGATGCGCCCGATGACGGCGAAGCGCTTTATATGGCCGCTGTCGCCTGCCGCTATTTGCAGCAGGCTGATGGCGCTGCGGATTATTTACAGCGATTGCACAGCGCCATGCCGGAATATGGCCGGGCCTGGCAGGAAGAGGGCCATTTGGCCCTTGCTCGCGGGGACAATCAGGCCGCGCATTCCGCCTTTGCCAAGGCGACGCGCTTCAATCCTGCATTGGATGCCAGCTGGCGAGAACAAGCGCGCATCGCCAGCGAATTGGGGCAGGCAGAGGCGGCAAACAACGCCCGCGCTCAGCTTGACCGGCTCAAAGATTTGCCGCGCGAATTGCTGGCGGTGACCAATCATTTGCACGAGGGACGCGTTTTGCGTGCCGAGGAGATTTGCCGGCATTATCTGCGTTCTAACCCGCAAGATGTCGAAGGCATGCGGCTGCTCGCGCGCATTGGCGTGGACCTTGGAATTTTAGAAGACGCAGAATTCCTGCTCGAAAGCGCAGTGACGTTTGACGCAGAAAGCATCCAATTGCGGCTCGATTATATTGATGTGCTGCGCCGCCGTCAGAAATTTGCGCGCGCCCATGAAGAGGCTGCCGCATTGCATGCCCGCGACCCTGACAGCCCTTTGTTTCAGTCGCGCCTAGCGATCGAGAATATGCAGACGGGCGATTATGATGGCGCGTTTGAATTGTTCGGCAAAGTGCTCAAGAAATTACCGGGTGACCATGCGACTTTGACCAGCATGGGCCATGCGCTGAAAACCATGGGCAAGCAGGATGAGGCGGTGGCGCATTACCGCAAAGCCTTTGCTGCAAAGCCCGATCATGGCGATGCATTTTACGCGCTGGCGAACCTGAAGACATACCGCTTTTCCGACACAGAGTTGGCCGCAATGGAAGCACAATCTGCGCGCAGCGACCTTGCTTTCATGGACCGGGTGCACATCGCTTTTGCATTAGGCAAGGCACATGAAGACGCAGATGATTATGATGCCAGTTTCCGGTTTTACGCGCAGGGCAATGAGCTGAAACGCGCGCAAACCCGCTATAGCGCAGATGCCATGACCGAAGAGCTGGCGCGGCAAAAAACGCTGTGCACACCAGAGCTTTTTGACAAGCATCCCGGCGTTGGCGATCCATCACCTGATCCGATCTTCATCCTTGGCCTACCGCGCGCCGGTTCAACTTTGTTGGAGCAAATTCTCGCCAGTCACAGTCAGGTCGACGGCACGTTGGAATTGCCCAATGTGTTGGCGCTGGCGCACCGCCTTCGCGGGCGGACAATGGGTGCGCCGCGCTATCCTGAAATTCTGCATGAATTGGGCGCAGAGGACTTTGCCAAATTTGGCGCAGACTTTATCGAAAGCACCCGGCTTCACCGCCAAGATGCGCCGCTGTTTATCGACAAAATGCCGAACAATTTCAGGCATGTCGGCTTGATTCATTTGATGCTGCCCAATGCCAAGATCATTGATGCACGCCGCGATCCAATGGATTGCTGTTTCTCCGGTTTCAAGCAACTTTTTGCAGAGGGTCAGGAGTTCACTTACGGCCTCAATGAAGTCGGGCGGTATTATGCCGATTACGTTGATCTGATGGAACATTGGGACACGGTTTTGCCGGGCAAAGTCCTGCGCGTTTCCCATGAGGATGTGCTCGATGATCTAGAAGGACAAACGCGCCGCATGCTCGATTATCTGGGACTGCCGTTTGAACAGGCCTGCCTCGATTTTCACAAAACTGACCGGGCGGTACGAACCGCATCAAGCGAGCAAGTGCGCCAGCCGATCAATCGCAAGGGCCAAAACGCGTGGCAACCATATGACAATTGGCTGGGCCCATTGAAGTCTGCATTGGGTGATTTGGTCTAGGCTTTTGACTGCAAAAATAGGGCTATGATCTCAGGTTTGGCCTCGATTGGCCTCAGCTGGCCTTGCGTCTTAAATTAGCATTTTCAGATAGAGTTTTGGGCGGTTTGGGCGCGTCTTCAGCGAAGAAATATGCCCCCAATTGCTCCACCACCATTGTGCCAGCGGGAAAGGGGTGGCGTGCCGGATCTGCGCGGCCAAGAAAGTCCAAACCGCAAGTTTCAGCGCAATTATAGTCGCTCATCGCATCGCCGATAAGTAGGCAGCGCGACGCTGCATGCCCATCACGAGCCAAGATGCTGCGAACGATCGACGACTTTCCTTCTGGCGAGCCGCGCAATGTCTGAAAAAATGGTGCAAGCCCTTTGCGCTGAACGATAATTTCCAGCTCATCCTGCGGTGTGCCCGATACAACATGCGCTGGGATCTTCTGCCGAACAAGCATGGCCAAAACATCATGAACAGCCGGCATAATCGCAGACTTAATCACCTCTTCCATAACGATATCTGACAATCTGTCTGACCATTGCTGAACTTCAGCAGGCGACAGATCAACGTCCAGCAATTCTGTATGAAAACGCGGAATTTTTTCAAACCGAGTTTCACCTGGAACAGCGCGTTGATAGTCTTCCACCGCTTGCCGAACATCATCGCCAAAAGCTGCGTAAAGCTGGCCAAAGGCGGAAATTTTTGCATCGACACTGTCGGCTATCACGCCGTCGAAATCAAAGAAGACGCAGCTATATTGCGATGGGAAGTGGACGGGTGAGACCGGTGTCATATTGCGACCAATTTATGTTGGAGGAGGGGGAAATAGCGTCCAGTTCATCGTCTTGATAAACCGCATAAAGCGCGCGTGCGATCCGGTAATCCTCGATATAATCGATATCGACGCCGGCCAATTTTGACAGCGGAAACAGGCGTGGCTCATCGCCGATAAAATATTCCTGTTCCAAAATTTGCGCGCGCGGCGCCATATACAAGCTATTGGTGACCTTGAACCAATTAGGCAGTTTTTGCGAAATGGTATGATTGCGATTGGCCTCGTAATTTAGCGGGCCATCATGCGACCAATAATAATCCTTGGCGCGGTTTACACCCAGCAGGCTGTCTCGGTCTCCATGCACCACATGCTTGTGATAGGCACGGAATGCATCGACATATTCTTGCGGCGCCATCAGCGGGCAAACAACCGTCGCCCATGCGATATGTTCGTGCGGAATGTCGCGGACAATGCCGGTGATCACTTCGCAAAACGGAGCGATGTGATCCTTTGCCAGCCTTGGGTCGCGCCGGTGGCGCGAGACTCCAAAGCGGTCAGTTAAGTCGAGAAATTCGTCATCTTCGCTGGACAAATAAATTCGTTCCGGTTCGATCACTTTGCTAAGCTGGTCAAGCTTCCACTCGATCAAACTACGGTGATTGCCGAAGGGCAAAAGGCATTTTTCCGCGATCCGCGAACTGCCTCGGCGGGCAGGAACGACAACAGCAAGATCATACATTTAGATGTCTCCGATGGGTGCGAATTTTCATGCCGCCTGCCGCCTGCCGCCTTATTTCATCGGCCTGAGCGCGGTAGCGGTCCATTCCATTGGCCCAGCGTTCGGGCTGGGCCGGGTGGATGATCCGCGCGATAATGTCGTTGGGGGCAAGGTCTGGCGCGGCAGGATCGAACACATTGTTCGCAAGGTGAAATGTGAACCAACGGCGCGCCAACATCGGGTCCGCCTTTGCCGGATCGCCGGCCATTACCGCGTCCAAAAATGGTTCAACCTCATTGTAAGCACCCGTCCAATCGCCGGTGGCAAATCCAGAGCGCCGAAGCATTGGTGCACCCACTGCGGCGCAGGTTGCCCAAACTTTTGAATTGCCGATGATCATGCCGCTGCAGTTCTGCGCAAGTGCCAGCGTGGTTTCACCTGCAGAGCCGGTCTGTTTGAGCAACACGGCCTTGCCGGAAAGTTCGGCAATGGCGGCTTTCACTGCGCGCGTATCCCCGTGCAATTCGGTGAGAGGATGATTTGTGACAGCCAGAACGCAATTATCGCCAAGCTGCTTGGCGATTGCGCGGATCATTGCGGCATTATCCGCGTAGAGGTGATGCTGACCGAAGAAGTTTTCTTCATGCTCATATTCCAGCGCCAAACCGATAATGTGCGAGCAGCGCAGTTGCTCAATTTGTGCAAGAAATTCTTCGGACTGAGCGGCTCCAACCGTTTGCAGCATCTGTGTCCAATGCGGCTCTGACATTGTATCCAGCTTTGCGAAAACATGCGCTGGCAAATCGGGCATGATGCCGTGGTCGAAAAGCGACGGGGCAAGCCATATCCAATTGGGATGGGTGGTGAATGGCGGGGCTGCCCCTTCCATAATATAGCGCAGAATGCCGGGAAATCGCGGCGGTGTTTTTGTGTCAGCGCTGCGGCATAGAGTGATATGCGGATTGATCTGATTGGCCAGTTCAAACAGTTCATTTTGACCGCTGGCATCATCGCGTAGGCAAGGGTGATCGGGCCCGTCGAGCACAAGCCAATGTACATGCTCAAGATCAGTGATCAGCGGTATCTCGTCCGGCCCCAGTCCAGTATTGCGCCACAGCGGCGGCACCATCACGTGCACCTCGTGGCTTTGGGCCAAATTACGGATCAGATGGACGACAATGTTCTCAAACCACCAAGGCGTGACAACAGGCAGATAGAACAAGATCCGCAGGCGCTCATTCGGTTCGATTAGGGGGGCAGAGGTTTTGGACATTGTAGCCGGCACAGCAAGGCGCGTGCCAAGCTATCGCGCAGGGAGGGCGGCTAAGGGGGGCCACTTGGTTATACGCATCATAGCAAGCGGCGCGGCAAAAGTTTGCCGGCTGAATGATAGCCGTTGGGCAAAGCTTTGCCGCAATGCCTTTTCATCGCTATGTAATTGCAAAATAGCTATGCTGCGGAGCCTTGTTTGTGCCTCAGAAAATCAACTTACTTGAGAAATTTGACCAGTTTGAAGGTGCGTGGGAACCGCGCATTGCGGCCCATTACAACGATCATGAAGTGCGTATTGCGCGCGCAGAGGGCGAGTTTCCGTGGCATTCACACCCTGACAATGACGAATTGTTTCTTGTTTTAGAGGGCGAGCTTCTCATCGATTTTCGGGATGAAAGTCAAAAGCTGTCCGCAGGCGAAATGCTGATCGTGCCCAAAGGCGTGGAACATCGCACGCGCACGCAAAACGGTCAGGCCAAAGTGCTGATCATTGATCCCAAGGACACCCCCAATACTGGCGATCCC
>JALZVZ010000198.1 GCA_023299945.1 Altererythrobacter sp.
CAAAAATCACTCCGCAGCTTCAGCCATTTCGACCCGTTGAGGCCCGCGAATGAGGCCACCCGGTGCCTCGCCTGTCCATTTCCCGTCGCGGAAGGTGACTGCGCCGTTCTTGATCGTGCAAACATAGCCCTTCGCCTTTTGCAGCAAACGCTTGCCGCCCGCTGGCAGATCAAAGGCGAGCCATGGTTTGCCGAGTTCCAGCGCTTCCATATCGATCACATTGATATCGGCGAGATAGCCCGGCGCGAGCACTCCGCGATCCTCCAGCCCGTATAGCCGCGCTGTATCGAGGCATTGGCGCTTAATCGCATTCTCCAAAGTTATGCGGTCACCGCGTTTCCGGTCGCGCACCCAATGTTGCAGCATGAATGTGGGGGAGGCCGCATCGCAAATCGTGCCGCAATGCGCGCCGCCATCGGACAGAGAATTGACGGTGTCATCCGCCTCTTGCAGTGGTTTGAGGAAATCAAGGTTGCCGTCTGCATAATTCAGGATCGGCAGATAGATAAAGCCTGTGGCGTCATCTGCACACAGCATGTCATAGGCATATTCCTGCGGGTCGAGGCCTGCTGCATTGCCGCGCGCATTGACGCTGGCGCTGGCCTCTGGCTCATAATCGAAATCATCGTCCATTTCATATTGCAGCGCCCAGCCTTGGGTGATGACAGCGACGACGCCGAGCATATCTGCGGGCGCTTCGGTATAATCATTGGGCTCCGCCAGCAATTGCGCTTTAAACGCGGGATCGAGCAATTTTGCTTTTTGCTCATCCCAAGGCAGATCTTTGATCGCCATCCAGCTGGGGCGGAAAGCAAAGGGGTTTACCGTGCCTTGCCAAGCCATGATGATGCCGTTTCCGCGCAGGGCAATTTGCGCGACAATGTTGGCACCATTGTCATTTTCTGCGCGCATTTTGTCGATCTGCTCATCTAGCGGAATTTCCTTGGCGATGGATTGGAGCGCGGCAAAGGTCACGGGCACTCCGGCTTCGCGGCTTAATTTACCCATCCATTCAAATTCGTTCCATTCGCGGTTGAGATCGCTCGCCATTTCAAACACGGCATGGCCGCCAGCACCCTGCGCGCGTCCCATGGCGTGACCGATGGCAACCAATTCCTCCGGTGTGGCGGTGGTGCCTGGCACCAGCTCGCCATCGACAGATTTGTGCAAGACTGTGCGCGATGTGGAAAAGCCCAATGCGCCTGCGCGCACGCCTTCCTCAACAATGTCGGACATGGCGGCAATGTCGTCTGCGGTGGGCACAGCGCCGGGTTCTTCGCGGTCGCCCAGCACATAAGCGCGCACTGCGCCGTGGGGCACATGGGTGCCAACATCGACCGTGCGCGGCAATTTCTCCAGCGCGTCGAGATATTCAGGGAACGTTTCCCAATCCCAAGTCAGCCCTTCGGCCAAGGCTGTGCCGGGGATGTCTTCAACGCCTTCCATCAGGCTGATCAGCCATTCGTGGCGATCAGGTTTCGCTGGGGCAAAGCCAACGCCGCAATTGCCCATGACGACGGTGGTGACGCCGTGCCAGCTGGAGGGGGCCATTTCCTGATCCCATGTCGCTTGGCCATCATAATGGGTGTGAATGTCGACAAAGCCGGGCGCGACGATCTTGCCATGCGCGTCAATTTCTTCCGCCGCATCGCCGGTGATGGTTCCAACCTGAGCTATCAATCCATCCTTCACCGCCACATCGCCGGTGAAGCGCGCCTGGCCCGTTCCATCGACAATGGTTCCGCCGCGAATGATTAGATCGAAATTGGCCACGATGTTCTCTCCGGTTGTTCTTTCTCTACACAATAGCACAGGATGCTCCGCGATGCTAAGCTAACACAATGGAGCATACGCAAAGCTGGAACCCGCCTGCCGATAGCGGCATTGAAATCGAATTTGTCGCAGCGAACGGCCTGACCTTTGAAGTCGCCATAGCTGGGCCGAAAGACGCGAAGAAACTGGCGCTGTGCCTGCATGGTTTTCCAGAGTTGCATTATAGCTGGCGGCACCAAATGCCGGTGCTCGCCGATATGGGTTACCGGGTATGGGCGCCCAATATGCGCGGCTATGGCGCGACCACTCGGCCTGAGGGGATTGATGCGTATCGTGTCAGCACTTTGGCGCAGGATGTCGCGGCTTTGATTGATGCAAGCGGGGCGGAGGAAGTGACGCTGATCGCCCATGATTGGGGCGCCATCGTGGCGTGGTATTTTGCGATTACAAAGCTGCGTCCGCTCGCCCGTCTAATTATCTGTAATGTCCCGCATCCTCTGTGCGCCCAGCGCGAGATCAAACATTGGCATCAGCTGAAAAAAAGCTGGTATATTTTCTTCTTCCAATTGCCGTGGCTGCCGGAGAAATTGCTTGGCCGCAATAAGGCGCGCGGGATCGGCGAATTGTTCAAACAAACCAGCTGCAATCCGCAAAACTTCCCTGAGGAAGCCGCGCAAATATACGGCACCGCCGCGCGGCAGCCCGGCGCGCTGACCGCCATGTTCAATTATTACCGCGCATTGCTGCGGCGCTCTGACAATGAGAAGCTGGGGGACGGAACCGTGGATGTGCCCACGCTAATCCTATGGGGCGAGCAGGATGTGGCGATCGATATTCGCTGCCTCGATGGCACGGGCGAATATGTCCGCGATCTTACCGAAAAGCGTTACCCCCATGCCTCGCATTGGGTGCAGCAGGATATTCCCGATGAGGTCAATACAGCGCTGAGGGAATGGTTGGGACACCCTAGACTACACCCCGCACTAGGCTAGTCTAAGTGCGTGCAAGACAATGATGTATTATGCTCGTAGGTTAGAGCAACGAAATGCAGCTACCATGCCAATCGCCAGCGATAAAAGGAAGGCGCAGGTGCAGGGCGCACGGCGGGACTACATGCTGGTCTTGGCTGGCAGATGAGTGAAGATTTCGATGAGTATGACCTGCTTGGAGAAAAGCCTTTCATTTGCATCTTGTTAACCATGACTGGCTAACGCTCCGAGCTTGAACTGAAAATTCTCGGAGCCGCTACACGCCAATGACAAAATGGCCTTTCCTTCTATGGCGCTTCGCCATCGTATGCCTGCTTGTTTCGCTGCCAATGACCGCTGCCAAAGCAGAAGTGGCAGGGTCCGCAAAAAACTTTAGCAGCCGCTCTTGCACCTTGGCGGGGCACGCGGCGGAGCGTCCAGAAGAGATATTAAAACTACGCCCTGCTTTTGATTGCAGCGCCGACAAACTTACAAAGAACACCGATATGTTGTGGTTGATTGCCGATATCGGAGATCTGCAAAATGGCATGGTTGAACCCGTATTGCGGTTTCGCGCAGCGCGGCAGGGCGCGGTTTTGTTGCATAGCGTGTATCCCGATGGAAGCACACAAACCAAGCGATACGACCAAGCCGACATGACTTCTCGGTGGCGCTCGCCTTATGCGATCGCGCTGCCTTTGATTAGCCGCGACGGCCAATTCCCTCAAACTGTTTTGATAGGTGCAGCCAATCCGTGGGACCCATCGAACTGGAATGACATAGAGTTGATCGAGGCCAAGGCTGATGTGGCAATGCATGAACAAAGCCAGCTGATCGGCGTATTGGTTGCAGGCTTGTTGTTTGCGCCTTTGCTTTTGGATTTCATGTTTTTTGCGCTTATACGGCAGAGGTTCATTTTTTATCACAGCCTGATGACAGTGGCCATTATGGTCAATCATATCTGCTGGTCGGGGTTGATATTTGACTTGTTTCCGTCAGCGACATTGGTGGATCGGTCTTGGGTTGCCTTTATAGCATTAGCGGTATTGGCCTTTGGCGGATGTATGTTGGTCCGTTCGCTCTGCGACCCGGATAAGCTGGGGAAATGGGGCGCGTTCTCGCTAAAGTTCATGGCTTGGACCACGCTGACAACCACAACTCTTGTCATGGTTTTTGCGGAGCAATTGTCGCTCACGGGCTCTCTGATCTTCCATGCAGTTTACGGCTCAATGGCGGTCATCGCTCTCGGCAACTTGCTGCGTTGCGCGATCAAAGGCGACAGAATGGCGATGCTGCAATTGCTAGGCCTTTCAGGCGCTGCATTCATCGCGATTTGCCGTGTAATCCGGGCGATGGGTTGGATCGGTGATCTGCCGATTTTCGACTTTGGATTTTATATTGCTATCTTGGCTGAAGCGTTGGCAACAAGCATAGTTGTGGGATACCGCGCGATGCAAATGCGGCGCGAACATCAACAGGCGTTGCTGGTCAAGCGCGGGCTTGAGGAAATCGCCTATACTGATGAGCTAACCGGCATCCCTAATCGCCGGGCTTTCCAGGCGACATTTTTCGAATTTTTCGAGAGCAAAGAAAAGCGTGATCAAGTATGTGCAATCGCAATCATCGATATTGATAACTTCAAGAAGGTGAATGACCAATATGGCCATGCCGCTGGCGATATAGTCTTGATGCAGGTGGCGGCCATCATCAAAAGCCAATGCCGCCAAGGCGACTATTTTGCACGCTTTGGTGGTGAAGAATTTGTTCTGCTATTATCTAGCGGGACCAGAGAAGACATCGCGCGTTCCGCACAGAGGTTTGTGGAAAGCTGCGCGGCATATGATTTTAAATGTTCTGAGCATGACATTGGGCAGGTGACTATCAGCATTGGCCTGAATTTTCTTAACAACTACGCCGAAGCTGACCTTGAAACGAATTTCCGCCTTGCTGATAAGGCTCTTTACAAAGCCAAGAAATCCGGTCGCAATCAAGTTAACTTTGCTTTGCCGTACAATCCGGAATTCGCTGCCGCTTGAATGCCAGTTTTCAGCGACGATAGACAGCAACACGGTTTGCGAAACCCCCATAGCTTGCAATGCCTAAGCAAATAGACTGGCCGTTTGGAGACCAGCCGCTTTCACCCTCTAGATCAAACTAGCTGACAGTCTGCTAGCAAGACACTTCATGCTGTCGCTGAAAGGCAGGTTATGGGGTGGAA
>JALZVZ010000199.1 GCA_023299945.1 Altererythrobacter sp.
CCGCTTTTGCGCAAACCACTGTCGCCCGTCTAGCAAGTGATTTGCAGGTCTTGCGCCAACAAGGGTTTAAGCTTGCGGTGATTGATACGCCGCCTGCGATTACCATGGCGATCCAATCGGTGATCGGTGTGGCAGAGCTTATTGTCGTGCCAACACGTCCCAGCCCGCATGATCTGCGCGCCGTGGGTGCCACCGTTGATCTGTGCGAACGCGCAGGCAAGCCTTTGGTATTTGTCGTAAATGGCGCAACGCCCAAAGCGAAAATCACCTCTGAAGCCGCTGTTGCCTTGTCGCAGCATGGCACAGTCGCCCCGATTACTTTGCACCACCGCACCGACTTTGCCGCATCCATGATTGATGGCCGCACAGTTATGGAAGTGGATGAAAACAGCCGCAGCTCTGCTGAGGTCACCGCGCTGTGGAATTATATTTCAGACAGACTGGAAAAGAATTTCCGCCGCACAATTTTTGCTGCGCCTGGCGCACAGTCGCAAGCCCAAGGCATGCACCGTCCAACCGGCGGCTTTGGCCGCCGAATTGCACAGTAGGGAACGCGCAAGATATGTCCGATCCCAGCTTCGCCTCTCTCAATCCATCGCTCCTTGCCCGTAAAGGCGGGGCCAAACCGGCTATGCGTCGGCAGGCTGGTCATGCCATGCCAAAAACTGGTGCGGATCTGGAGGATTTGGGCTGGAATGATATGGGGTCTGAAGAAAGCCAAGTCAGCGATATCGCCCAGCTTGTGCCAGACACAAAGACCGGAATGCAGCATGCTCCCGCATCGCTAGCTCCCTCGCCAGCGCTCCAGCAGCAAGCAGAAATTGCCGCGCGGATTGAAAGCGAACCAGCAAAACCGGCGGCAAAAGCGCGCAAGAAATCTAAGCCGCGCAAAAGCGCCGCCAAACGCTCGGCTCTCAAGCAGGGCCGCCGCGCCGCATTCACGTTGCGCCTTGATGCAGAGCGCCATCTCAAATTGCGCCTCGCCGCAACAATCAAAGGCGTTAGCGCACAAAGTTTCGTGACCGAGGCGCTCGATGCGCATTTGGCCTCAATCGATGATCTTGAAACCCTCACCGCAAAAATCAAGCGCGACTGAGGCAAGACCAATGAACCACACAAACACAATTTTCATGACGACCCAAGGGGACTTCAAATGAGCCATAATGCACAAAACAAGCCGATGATTGCTCTTGCACTCACCACCGCGCTTGCCGGTGTAGCATTGAGCGGTTGCAGCACGAAAACTGCGCCGATTGCTGGCAATTCTTTTGAAAAAGCACGAACCGAATTGGTTCGCGGCAATTCAAGCAAAGCGGTCAAACACGCAGAGGCCGCTGTTCAGGCACAGCCTCAAGACGCCGGCTATCGCGCTATGCTGGGTGCTGCTTATATGGATGCGGGCCGTTTCGCCTCTGCTGCCACTAGTTTCAATGATGCGATGGTTCTCGGCAACACTGAAGCGCGCACCGTGCTCAGCTATGCTTTGGCAGAAACAGCGCAGGGCAATAATGCCGTCGCGCTGGCTGCTCTAAAACAGCACCGCAATACGATCGATGATGCCGATTTGGGCCTAGCCTATGCATTGGCCGGTGAGCCAGCACGCGGCGTGCACATCCTTTCGAATGCACTGCGCGGCGGTGAAAATACCGCTAAGGTGCGTCAAAACCTCGCCTATTCCTATGCCTTGCAAGGCAATTGGCGTGCGGCGCGTTTGATGGCCGCTGAAGATGTGCCTGCGAACCAAATCAACCAACGGATCGCGGAATGGGCAGCAAATGTCGGCCCGCAAGCCTATCAAACGCGCGTTGCCAATTTGCTTGGTGTGAAGCCTGTACAAGATAACGGCCAACCGATGCGTCTGGCGCTTTCCAATAATCCAAGCCAACAGCAAATGTTTGCAGAAAGCGCAGCCAGCGCACCGGCAGACGCAGCTGCAAGCGCGTTTAATCAATCACCCAGCTACACCGCCAATGGCGAGCTGGCTCCGGTTGGTCAGACAGCCGCTGCGCCAGTTGCCGCAACCGTTGCTGCACCGGCTCCTACTCCAATTGCCAAACCCAAAATGGCAAAAGTTGCGCCTGCAAAATCTGCGGGCACGCCAGTTGACTTGCTGCCTAAATTGGCTGAGGCGAAACCTGTTCCTGCCGCATCTGCAGAGGCTGCACTTGAGCGTCAGCCAGTGCGTTTTGGAGCTGCTTTCGGCACGCCCGTTTCCAAGCCTGCTGTTAGCGGCACGGTCAAACCCGCTGCTAGCCCAGCGGCGACAGGTGCACAGTTTGTTTCAAAAGCCGTTGTTCAGCAAATGCCTACTGGATATCGCGAAGCCAAGCCAGCACCGACACGTGTGGCTCGCCCAGCTGCACGCATCGCAACAACTGCTCAACAACGCCGGATGGTTGCCAAACCTGGTGCCTCCACCAGCGCGCTTAGCGAGAGTACGCATTTGGTGCAGCTCGGCAGCTTTACCAGCCGCGATGCGGCCGCAAGCGCGTCCAAGAAACTATCCCAGCGCCATTCGCTGCTCAAGGGCCGCGACATTATGATCACCGAGGCAAAGGTAAGCGGCAAAACCTATTGGCGCGTGGCCGCTGCTGGCTTTGGCCAAGGCAGCGCAAAATCTGCTTGTAGCGCGCTTAAATCCAAGGGACAGGCCTGCTTTGCCTATTCCGCAACGCGCAAATTGCCAGGAGCGGTAGATCGCGGTGCTCGCATCGCGGCGCGTTAGAACAGTAAACGACTTTATCAGCGAGACTGCCCTCGGCGCCTTAGGGTTGCCGGGGGTTTTCTTTTGCGCTGTTTAAAACTCAAGTAACAGGCGCGCCGCCCTTATACAGCGCCATGACGCGCCCTTGCGCTGGCTGGCGATCAAACGGCGTATTGCCAGCCGCTGCTGCCATCTTGCGGCTATCCACGATCCATGGGCGCTCGGGATCGATCAACGCAATATCAGCCTCACGCCCTTGCTCAAGAACGCCTGCATTGACGCCTAACAAATTCGCCGGATTGCTTGCAACCAGCTCAAACAATCGCGCCATATCGATCACATCATCACGCACCAGCGTTAGCGCCATAGCCAGCAGCGTTTCTGCCCCAGCCATACCCTCTTCTGCATCAGCAAACGGCAAGCGTTTATCTTCAGCCCCGCGCGGATCATGGCCTGATGCGATCACATCAATCACGCCTTCGCCAATCGCCGTGATAACCGCCTGCCTATCAGCTTCGCTGCGCAGAGGCGGAGATAGCCGCGCAAAGGTACGAAAATCTGCGGTTGCCAAATCGGACAGCATGAAATGCGCTGGAGTTACGCCTACAGTGACATTCGTGCCGCGCGCTTTCGCCGCTTTCACCAGATCCAGCGCCGCAGCCGTGGTGACTTGGCGCAAATGCAGGCGCGCACCGGACATTTCCGCCAGCGCAATATCGCGGGCAACAGCCAAAGCCTCTGCTTCAGCGGGCGCACTTGGCAGGCCTAGCCGTGTCGCCATCTCACCAGCGGTTGCGGCCGCTTCTGAAGTCAATCCGCCATCCTCAGCATGGCTGACAACGACCAGATCCAGCATCGCGGCATATTGCATCAATCGCAGCATCACACCGCTATCAGCGATCCATCGCCGGCCCGTGGCAACGCCGCGCGCGCCCGCCTGTTTCATCAGGCCAATCTCTGCCAATTCGCGCCCGGCCAAATCACGGGTCGCAGCGGCCAGCGGATGCACCCAAAGATCAGGCTTTCCGCTTTTCGCAATGTAAGACACGCGGCTCGGCAGATCGAGCACGGGGGATTGATCCGGCATCAAAGCGGCGCGGGTTATCCCGCCGAAATGAAACGCGGGCTTATCAATCGCAAACACGCCCAGATCGACAAGGCCCGGCGCAATCAATTGCCCCCTGGCATCCACATTCGCCTCGCCAGACATAGGCACAATTTCACCGATTTCGGCAATCATACCGTCAGTGATCCGAACGCCGCCTTCGCGCACGCCATCAGGCGCTACGAGGCGACCATTTGTTATGATGAGAGAAGCCGCCATGCTCATGCGCCATTCTCCCAGCCCGGCACCTTACGCGCTTTTCGGGTCAATATCTCAAGGCAAGCCATTCTGATCGCGACGCCCATCTCCACCTGCTGGGTAATGATTGAACGATCCAATTGATCGGCCACATCGCTGTCAATTTCCACGCCGCGGTTCATTGGCCCGGGATGCATCACAAGCGCATCAGGCGCTGCGCGTTCCAGCCGCGCTTTCGTCAGCCCGTAAAGATAGTGATATTCGCGCGCGGAGGGAATAAACTGCCCTTGCATGCGTTCTGTTTGAAGCCGCAGCATCATCACCGCATCACAGCCTTTGAGCGCCTCATCGAAATCATAAAAGGGCTGCGCGCCCATCGCTTCTACGCCCGCTGGCATAAGGGCTGGCGGAGCGCATAATCGCACGCTTGCGCCCATGGCTTGCATACAAAGGATATTCGAGCGCGCCACTCGGCTGTGCAAAATATCGCCGCAAATCGTGATGGTCATGCCGGTGAAATCTTCGGAAGTCTCGCCGCGCGCATCCAAGGCTTGGCGCAAGGCCAGCGCATCCAGCAAAGCCTGCGTTGGATGCTCATGCTGCCCGTCGCCAGCGTTCAATACAGGGCAATCCACCTTGCTTGCGATCAAATCAACCGCGCCGCTGGAGCCGTGCCTGATCACAATCGCATCGGCGCGCATCGCGTTTAGAGTGATCGCTGTATCGATCAGGGTCTCGCCCTTTTTCACGGAGGATTGTGCCGCATGCATATTGACCACATCCGCGCCCAAACGCTTGCCCGCTATTTCAAAGCTCAGCAGCGTGCGAGTGGAGTTTTCAAAAAAGGCATTGATGACCGTTAGGCCCGCCAAATGGTCAGAATGCTTCGCGCTGCTGCGGTTCAGATCAACCCATTGCTCCGCGCTTTCGAGCAGATAGAGTATTTCATGCCGTTCCAAATGGGAGATGCCCAGCAGATCACGATGGGGATAGGCCAGATGGCCTTCCGGATAGCGCCCAGATGCGCTTTGGATTTGTATCGATGTCATTAAAGAGACGCCTTTAGTCGAGCCTTGTGACACGCTCAACCCTTTCCTTTCATCTTTGCCCGTTGGAAGTTGACGCTAGAGCGCCTACCTAATGTACAAAGAATAGGATTAAGGACCGATACAATGAGTTTTGCAGGCAAAATCTGGCGATTGCTGGTTGGGATTAAAGACGGCCTTGCCCTATTGTTTTTGCTGCTTTTCTTTCTGATGTTGTTCTCAATCCTGTCGTCACGCCCCAATCCCGGACAAGTGCAGGATGGCGCGCTTCTGCTCGATCTGGATGGTTTTGTGGTGGAGGAACGCTCTGTCGTTGATCCGATCCAAACCTTGCTGAGCGGCCAAGCACCTGTTGGCGAATATCCTGCACACAGCCTGGTGCGCGCTATTGAAGCGGCAGCTGACGATGACCGGATTACCGCCGTTGCCCTCGACCTGTCGCGCTTTATGGGCGGCGGCCAAGTGCAATTGCAGCGCGTTGGTGAAGCATTGGATTTGGTGCGCAAGGCCGACAAGCCAGTGATCGCTTATTCCATGGGCTATGCCGATAGCGGCATCATGCTAGCCTCCCACGCGAGCGAGATTTGGCTTGATCCATTGGGCGGTGCGATTATCGCTGGCCCCGGCGGAGAGCAGTTATATTACGCAGAATTGCTCGAAAAATTGAAAGTCGATGCGAAGGTTTACCGCGTCGGCACCTATAAAGCGGCGGTCGAGCCCTATTTGCGCTCCTCCATGTCTGACGAAGCGCGCGAGAATTACGCCGCGCTTTACGGAACATTGTGGGAAGAATGGAAATCCCATGTCAGCAAAGCCCGTCCCAAAATCAAAATCGATTTGGTTACCAGCGATCCCGCGGCTTGGGTCGCGGCATCAGGCGGCGATTTGGCCGAGGCGGCTTTGGCAGCTGGGCTTGTCGACAAGCTCGGCACCCGCATTGAATGGGGTGAACGCGTAGCTGAACTTGCAGGCGAAGATGAATGGAATGAACGCCCCGGCACCTTTGCCGTAACCGAGCTAGAGCCATGGCTTGCTGATAATGCGGCTGACACATCGGGCAAGGCGATTGGCGTTATCACTGTTGCAGGCGAGATAGTTGATGGCGAAGCAGGCCCAGGCACAGCGGGCGGCGACCGTATCGCAGGCTTGCTCGATGATGCATTGGAAGATGATTTGGCTGCTTTGGTTGTTCGGGTAAATTCGCCCGGCGGATCGGTAACCGCATCAGAGGTCATTCGCGATGCCATCGTGCGTCACAAGGCGGCCAAGGATATTCCCGTGGCCGTATCCTTCGGCAATGTCGCGGCCAGCGGCGGCTATTGGGTTGGTACAGCCGGTGACCGTATTTTTGCAGAGCCTGAAACCATCACAGGCTCCATCGGCATTTTTGCCGTGATCCCAACCTTTGAACGGGCAGCCGCCGATTTGGGTGTGAACTCTGATGGCTACCGCACAACGCCGCTGTCAGGTCAGCCCGATCTGGTCGGCGGCTTTACGCCAGAAGTCGACGCGATCCTGCAATCCAGCATTGAAAATGGCTACAAAGACTTTGTTGAACTTGTCGCAAAATCGCGCGGAAAAACATCAGCGCAAGTCGATACAATTGCACAGGGCCGCGTATGGGATGGCGGCACAGCGCGCCAGCTTGGCCTTGTCGATCAGTTCGGCGGTTTAGAAGAGGCGCTGGCATGGGCCGCTGCCGAAGCCAAGCTTGAGGAAGGCGATTGGCATGCGAAACGTCTGGGATCGCAGGTTGATCCCTATCAGTCGGTTATTAGTCAACTCTTGTCAGCCTCCGCAAGTGCCGAGCCCCCCCGCGCCAATGGAGATATGTTCACCTATGCCGCGCGAGCTCAGTCGCAAATGTCAGCGCAGATTGTGTCGGATCTGGAACGGCTAACCGCAGGCAAAGGGGTGCAAGCCTATTGCCTCGAATGCCCCAGAACTGGTGTGCCGCATGCTGCACCAATGCAATCGCAGTCGGTGAGCATGTGGCAGCTATTGGGCGCATTCTTCACCCGCTGAATTAGAAGCGCCCGCTGATTGAAAAGCGTGCATTCAGCGGCGCGCCAACAGTGATGTTGTCGGCAGTGTGGGCATTGGGGAAATACTCCTCATCGAATAGGTTTTCGATGTTCACCTGCACTCGGATTTTGTCTGACACATCGTAGTGCATCGATGCGTCAAAGCGAATGAAGCTCGGCAAGGTGACATTGTTGCCATTGTCCGCGAAGCTTTCATCCTGATAAGTAAATCCTGCACCAACGCCAAAGCGGTTGGTTACTTGATAATTGCTCCAAAGGTTGAACGTATGCTCTGGCAATTCCCGCAGCCGCAATGTCTCCGCGCCAAAGTCATCAACCTGATTGCCATCAAGATAGCTATAGCCCGCCGCTACAGTCCATTTATCTGTGATATTGCCGGTTAGCTGCGCCTCAAACCCTTCAACCTCACTGTCAATCACATCGAGCGTGCCGGGATCAGCATCCGCGACCTGAGGTGAGCTTTGCTCAATTTGGAAGATCGCAGCAGTAAAGCTGAGAGTAGGAGCAAAATCCCATTTCAAACCAATTTCAAGATTGGTGAATGTGTTGGGATCCAGCGCATCATCAGGCGGATTAATGTCCGCAAATTGCTCGCCCGAACGCGGCAAAAAGCTTTCCGAATAGCTGCCGTAGAAAGAGATATTCTGCTGCGGCTTTAAGATCAAACCCACACGAGGGGAAAAGTCGGAATCGCGGCGGCTTGAGACATCGCGCACGCCGGTATCGATGAAGGTCTCAGTATTATCGACTGTGATGTCGAAACTATCAAACCGGCCACCGACCACCACGTTGAGCCAATCAGTGACCTTGATTTCATCTTGAATATAGATCGAATAGACGGTCAGATCCGCTTCTGTATCATCATTCAAAACGGAGAAATCATTGATCGTGGCATTGCCCGATGAATTGATGCCCACGCCATTGCTGATGGTGAGCGGCCGAGTGGGCGTGAAGAATTCCACATCATCAGCCGTCTGATCAAAGAAGGCGTTAAAGCGGTCATTATTGTTGCGGGTATCAATAAATTCACC